>JAXEMQ010000227.1:0-13813 GCA_034099845.1 Faecousia sp. | reverse complement strand
AAAGAAATTTCTGAATGAGGTGATACTCCTATGGAAATGTCAATCAATGGCGCAAGGATTCTTGCCACCTTTGAAAACGTTCCGCTTCTGGGTACCGTACACCTGACCCAGACTCTGGTTGTCAGCTGGCTGGTTATGCTCATTATTTCCGTTCTGTGCATCTGGCTGGGCTCCGGACTGAAGGTTACAGGGATCTCCCGGAAGCAGGCCGTGGCGGAAATGATCGTCACCGCTCTTGTGGACTTTGTCCATGACAAGATGGGAACGGAATTCGACCACTACATTCCCCTGGTCGGCACGATCTTCATCACCAGCATCGTCAGCAATCTCATCAGCCTGCTGGGTATCTGGAGTCCCACGGCTGACCTGATGACGGAACTTGCCTGGGCCCTTGTAGTGTTTGTTCTCATTACCTACCACAAAATCAAATCCTCCGGCATCGGCGGCTACCTGAAGGGATTTCTGGATCCCATTTTCATCATGGCTCCCATCAATGTAATGAGCGAGCTCTTCACCCCCATCAGTATGGCCTGCCGTCACTTCGGCAATATTCTTTCCGGCACGGTTATCAGCGCGCTGATCTATGGCTCTCTGACAGCTGCCAGCTATGCGCTTTTTGGCGCCCTGGGGTCCTCCCGGGTAATTGCCATTGCTGTGGCGGCGGCAGGCGGCGGGCTTATCTACCTCAGCACCAGAAATGGTAAAAAGGCGCCCAAAATCATCGGCATTGTTCTGGCAGTGCTGGGTGTGTTGGGGCTTGTGACCAGCTTCGGCGGTGTATTCGCCAGCTTCCCCTGGCTGACCGTTGGTCTTCCCGCCGTCACCAGCTTCTACTTTGACTGGTTCAGCGGCTGCATCCAGGCATTCATTTTCTGCACCCTGACCACCATTTTCATCAAACAGGCCGCAGGTTAATCTGCAAAGCGGCCATTTGAATACAAGCACAAAAATATAGGAGGCTAATTCTATGAACGATTACACTGTTTTGGCAAAAGGTATTGCTCTGGCCGGCTGTGCCATCGGAGCCGGTCTGGCTTTGATCGCCGGTGTGGGCCCTGGTATTGGTGAAGGCAACGCCGTTGCCCGCGCCTGCGAAGCCATTGGCCGTCAGCCCGAATGCAAGGGCGATGTAACCAGCACGCTGATTCTTGGTGTTGCCCTTTCCGAGACCACCGGTATTTACGGCTTTGTTACCGGTCTGCTGCTGATTTTCTTCGCTCCCGGCCAGTTCATGAAGTTCCTGGGCTGATCTTCCGGATAAATCAAGAATTCATCTCACACCGGAAGGAGGCAAATCAATGGAGACACTTTATCAGTCCCTTGTGGCTGTGGAACCCGTCACCCTGATTGCCAACATTTGCAATCTGTTTATTCAGATGCTCATTATCAAAAAGTTTTTCCTGGATAAGATCCTTGCCGTTCTGGATCAGCGCCGCAATGCAGCCGATAAGGAGATCAGCGACGCCAAGACCGCAAAGGACGAGGCTCTGAGCATCAAGAAGACCTACGAAGAGAATATGCTTCAGGCCAATGCCAAGGCAAATGAGATTCTGGCAGCCGCTCAGAAAACCGCTGCAGAGCGCAGTGAAAAGATCATTGCCGAAGCCCAGTTCTCTGCCGCTCAGATCAAAAGCAAGGCAAGTGCCGACATTGCCCAGGAAAAGAAAAAGGCAATCAACGATGCCAAAAATGAGATCTCCGGCCTGGCTATGGCCATTGCCGGAAAGGTTGTGGAGCGCGAGCTGGCGGAATCCGATCAGCAGGGCCTCATCGACCGCTTTATTGACGAATTGGGTGATCAGGTATGACCCAGATCGGAAGCGTTTATGGAGAAGCTCTTTATGAGCTTGCCTGCAGCGAAGGTCTGGACAAAGCCATTCTGGACGAACTGAAGGTTCTGGACGAAAGCTTTCATCAGGAGCCCGGATTTGTGAAGCTTCTGTGCAGCCACAGCGTTTCCAAGCAGGAACGCTGCCAGGTCCTGGACGATAGTTTTCGCGGAAAAGTCAATCAATATCTTTTGAATTTTCTAAAGATTTTGACGGAAAAGGGCTATATGCACCACTTTACCCATTGCTGCGAGGCTTATACCCGACATTACAATGAAGACCATAATATCCTGAGCGTCCGCGCCGTAACCGCTGTTCCTTTGACTGACAAACAGGCGCAGGCCCTCACCCAAAAGCTGACCCGCATGACCGGCAAGACCATCCTGCTGGAAAACCGGGTCGACGCCACATGTCTTGGCGGTGTGCGCCTGGATTATGATGGCCGGCGGCTGGATGATACCATCTGTCACAGAATGGAATCCATCCGGGAGCTGCTGAAAAACACCGTACTCTGACGAGAAAGCAGGGACTGTATGGAACTGAGACCCGAAGAAATTACCAAAATCATTCGTAGCCAGATCAAAAACTACGAGAATAAGATTGAAGTCAGTGAAACCGGTGTCGTCATCCTGGTAGGCGACGGCATCGCGAAGGCTTCCGGTCTGGACAAGTGCATGGCGGGCGAGCTTGTGGAATTCCCCGACGGCTCCTACGGTATGGCCCAGAATCTGGAAGAAGAAACCGTATCCATCGTTATCCTTGGCTCTGACCAGGGCATCAAGGAAGGCGATATTGTAAAGCGTACCGGCAAGGTGGTTTCTGTCCCCGTGGGCAAAAACCTCATTGGCCGTGTCGTAAACGCCTTGGGTGAACCCATCGACGGCAAGGGCTCCATTGAAGCGGAAGCATTCAGAGCAATTGAAAGCCCGGCTCCCGGTATTATTGAGCGTAAACACGTCAGTGTGCCTCTGCAGACCGGTATTAAGGCCATTGACTCCATGATTCCCATCGGCCGCGGCCAGCGTGAATTGATCATCGGTGACCGTCAGACCGGCAAAACCACCATTGCCACCGATACCATTCTGAACCAGAAGGGCAAGGATGTGATCTGCATCTATGTGGCCATCGGTCAGAAGCGTTCCACCGTGGCCCAGGTTGTTGAAAACCTGACTCAGGGCGGCGCAATGGACTATACCATCGTGGTGTCTGCAACCGCCTCCGAACTGGCGCCTATGCAGTACATTGCCCCCTATTCCGGCTGCACCATGGGCGAATATTTCATGCACCAGGGCAAGGATGTGCTGGTCATCTACGATGATCTTTCCAAGCACGCGGTGGCTTATCGCGCAATTTCCCTGTTGATCCGCCGTCCCCCCGGACGTGAGGCCTATCCCGGCGATGTATTCTATCTCCACTCCCGTCTTCTGGAGCGTGCGGCGCAGCTGTCTCCCGAGCTGGGCGGCGGCAGTCTGACTGCCCTTCCCATCATTGAAACACAGGCTGGTGACGTTTCCGCCTATATTCCCACCAACGTCATTTCCATTACCGACGGCCAGATTTTCCTGGAAACCGAGCTCTTCAACTCTGGTATTATGCCCGCGGTTAACCCCGGAATCTCCGTATCCCGCGTCGGCGGCGATGCCCAGATCAAGGCCATGAAAAAGGTGGCAGGCAGTCTGAAGCTGCTTTATTCCCAGTACCGGGAGCTTCAGAGCTTTGCGCAGTTCGGTTCCGATCTGGATGCCGATACCAAACAGCGTCTTGCCCTGGGTGAACGCATCGTTGCCGTTCTGAAGCAGAAGAACAACTCTCCCAAGGAAGTTGCCCAGCAGGTGTGCATCATCTACGCTGTAACCCGCGGTTACCTGACCGAAATTGCTCTGGATCAGATTCCCGAGTTTGAAAAGCGGCTGGAAGAGCACATGGATAATCTTTATCCCCAGGTTCTGGAAGCCATCCGCTCCTCCGGTAAGCTGGAGCCCGACACCGAGGAAACCCTGAAAAAGGCGTTGGACGAGCTGGTTGCACAGTTCACGACAGCATAAAAGGAGGGAAACAGCATGGCTGGCGTTTCCACCAAGGAGATCAAAAACCGCATCCGAAGCATGGAGAGCACCAAGCAGATCACCAAAGCCATGGAAATGGTCGCTGCCTCCAAGCTCCGCCGGGCGCAGGCCCAGATTGAGAATTCCAGGCCCTATTTTGAGATCCTTCATTCCACCATTGAAGACATTGTCCGTACAAACCGGGACTTCTCCTCCCCTTTCTTTGCACAGCGGGAGAACGGAAAAACCGTATTCATCGTGATTGCCGGTGACCGCGGTCTTGCCGGCGGATACAACAGCAATGTACTGAAAATGGTGCAATCCAAGCTTTCCCAGTGCCCTGACGCTGTGGTCCTGCCCATCGGCAAACGTGCTCTGGACTATTTTACAAGCCACAATATCCCTGTTCTGACAGGAATCTACGCAGAGGCCGCCGGTGTATCCATCGGGGACTGCTTCTCCATCGCGAAGCAGCTGAGCAAGGGCTTTCTTTCCGGCGAGTATAAAGAAATCGAGATTGCCTACACCAATTTCGTATCCCTGCTCTCCCAGACCCCCGCAACCATGCATCTGCTGCCGCTGACCTGCAACGAAGAAATGCGCAGGCAGGGCTGTGTAAACGGCATCAAGTATGAGCCCTCCAGCGAAGAGGTTTTTGCCTCCATTGTTCCGGAGTATCTGGGCGGTATCCTATACGGAACCCTTTGCGAAAGCCGTGCCTCCGAGCAGGCAGCCCGCCGTTCTGCAATGGACTCTGCGACCCAGAACGCAGAGGATATGATTGCGGACCTGAGCCTCAAGTTCAACCGGGCTCGTCAGGCTTCCATTACCCAGGAGATCACGGAGATCGTTGCCGGTTCCTGATCCCTCAACAAACTTTCCACACAAGGAGTTGAATTCCATGGCCAAAAACAAAGGAACAGTGGTCCAGATCATGGGTCCTGTTCTGGATATTCGCTTCGAAGAGGATCAGCTGCCCAGTCTGCTGAACGCTATCGAAGTTCCCAACGGGGACAAGACCATTATCGCGGAGGTCGCCCAGCATATTGGCGACAATGTGGTCCGCTGTATCGCCATGTCCTCTACTGACGGCCTGCAGCGCGGTACGGAAGTAACCGACACCGGTGCTCCCATTTCCGTTCCGGTTGGCGATGAATGCCTGGGCCGCGTATTCAATCTGCTGGGTCAGCCCATCGACAATAAGCCGGATGTGCAGGCTCAGGAGCGTTGGCCCATCCACCGCCCTGCCCCCTCTTATGAGGAACAGCAGCCCGCTACCGAGATCCTGGAAACCGGTATCAAGGTTATTGACCTGATCTGCCCCTACGCAAAGGGCGGTAAGATTGGTCTGTTCGGCGGTGCCGGCGTCGGCAAAACCGTTCTGATTCAGGAGCTCATTTACAACATTGCCACCGCCCACAACGGCTATTCGGTCTTCACCGGCGTTGGTGAGCGTACCCGCGAAGGCAATGACCTGTACAACGAAATGACCGAATCCGGTGTTATCAGCAAAACCGCCATGGTCTTTGGTCAGATGAACGAGCCCCCCGGAGCCCGTATGCGTGTTGGCCTTTCCGGCCTGACAATGGCAGAATACTTCCGGGATGTGAAGCATCAGGATGTGCTTCTGTTTATCGACAACATCTTCCGTTTCACCCAGGCTGGTTCCGAGGTTTCCGCTCTGCTGGGCCGTATGCCCTCCGCCGTTGGTTACCAGCCCACCCTGGCTACGGAAATGGGTGCCCTGCAGGAGCGTATCACCTCCACCAAGGATGGTTCCATCACCTCCGTCCAGGCCGTTTACGTGCCTGCTGACGATCTGACGGACCCTGCCCCCGCTACCACCTTTGCCCACCTGGATGCCACCACGGTTCTGGACCGTGGCATCGCCAGCCTGGGTATCTACCCTGCCGTGGATCCTTTGGACTCTACCTCCCGGATCCTGTCCCCGGAAATCGTGGGTAAGGAGCACTATGAAACCGCCCGTGCTGTGCAGAGCATTCTGCAGCGCTACAAGGAGCTGCAGGACATCATCGCCATCATGGGTATGGATGAACTGAGCGACGAAGACAAGCTGACCGTTAACCGTGCCCGTAAGGTACAGCGTTTCCTCAGCCAGCCCTTCCATGTTGCCGAACAGTTCACCGGCTATAAGGGCAAGTATGTGCCCCTGAAGGAGACCATTCGTTCCTTCAAGGAGATCATCGAAGGCAAGCATGACGACATTCCCGAGTCCTATTTCCTGTTCGCCGGTTCCATCGACGAAGTCGTGGAAAAGTACCAGGGCGGTGAGAAGGTATGAGCAGCTTCCCCCTGAAAATTGTCACCCCCGACGGTCTGATCTTTGATGGTGAAGCCGAGCGGCTGATCGTCCGCTCCACCACCGGTGATCTTGCCATTATGGCCCATCATATCAACTATGTAACCCCTCTGGGAATGGGCAAGGCAACCGTAATTGCCAATGGAAAGCGTCGGGAAGCCGCCTGCATCGGCGGTATGCTCAGCGTCGTGGACGGGAGCGTAACACTGGTTCCGACCACCTTTGAATGGGCGGAGAAAATCGATGTAGCCCGTGCGGAAGCCTCCCTGAATCGGGCCGAAGAAGTGCTCCATAACAGCGGATCCACCGATACTGACCTGAAGCTGGCGGAAGCCCGGCTTCACCGCGCTCTTGTCCGCAAGAGCGTGGCTGGTCAAAAATAAAAGTAATCGGAGTCTGGTTTGTACCGGACTCCGGTTTTTTTGTCCTCTTTTTTGGAAATGATTAATAAAAATGATCTTTCCCTCTTGTAAATTTCGCTGATTTGGCGTATACTTAGCTATATTTGCAAGAGAGAAGGTAATTCCAATGGATCTGATTTCTGTCAGAGAGCTGTTCAAAAACATGGATGCCTATTCGGGCCGTGAAGTCACCATCGGCGGCTGGGTGCGCTCCGTTCGCGCGAGCAAGCAGTTTGGCTTCATCGTTGTGAATGACGGCACCTTTTTTACTCCCGTTCAGGTGGTCTATCACGACACCCTGGCCAATTTCCAGGAAATCTCCAAGGTAAACGTTGGTGCGGCCCTGATTGTGAAGGGTGAAGTCCTGCTGACCCCTGATGCCAAGCAGCCCTTTGAAATTCAGGCCACCGAGGTGACCGTTGAGGGTCCCTCCGCCGGTGACTATCCCATGCAGAAAAAGCGCCATACAGTGGAATTTCTGCGTACCATGCCCCATCTGCGTCCCCGTACCAATATGTTCCAGGCAGTGTTTCGTGTACGGTCTCTGGCCGCATACGCCATTCACCAATTCTTCCAGGAGCGGGATTTTGTCTATGTCCATACACCCCTCATTACCGGCTCTGACTGCGAGGGCGCCGGTGAAATGTTCCAGGTGACCACTCTGGACCTGAACAACGTTCCCAAAACCGAGGACGGCAAGGTGGACTTCAGCAAGGATTTCTTTGGAAAACCCACCAATCTGACGGTTTCCGGCCAGCTGAACGGCGAGACCTATGCCATGGCTTTCCGCAACATCTACACCTTTGGTCCTACCTTCCGGGCAGAGAACTCCAACACCACCCGGCACGCCGCCGAATTCTGGATGATCGAGCCAGAAATTGCTTTCGCCGATCTGGAAGATGATATGCATCTGGCCGAGGATATGATCAAATACATCATCTCCTATGTTCTGGAGCATGCTCCTGAGGAAATGAACTTCTTCAACTCCTTTGTGGATAAGGGCCTGCTGGAGCGACTGAACCATGTTCTGAACTCTGATTTCGGTCACATTACCTACACCGATGCCATAAAGATTTTGGAAGAGCATAACGCGGAGTTTGAGTATCCTGTCCATTGGGGCAGCGACCTGCAGACCGAACACGAGCGCTTCCTGACGGAAAAGATTTTCCAGCGTCCTGTTTTTGTCACCGACTACCCCAAGGAGATTAAGGCCTTCTACATGAAGCTGAATCCCGACGGAAAAACCGTGGCCGCCATGGACTGCCTGGTGCCGGGCATAGGCGAAATCATCGGCGGCAGCCAGCGTGAGGACAACTACGACGTTCTGAAAGCCCGTATTGAAGAGCTGGGTATGCGGGAAGAAGACTATAGCTTCTACATGGACCTGCGGAAATACGGCTCTGCCCGCCATGCCGGTTTTGGCCTGGGCTTTGAACGCTGCGTCATGTATCTGACGGGTATTGCCAACATCCGTGATGCCATTCCTTTCCCCCGCACCGTTGGCAACTGCGAACTGTAAGCAAATTGATACGCCCTTCCCATGCGGAAGGGCGTTTTTGTTTCAATAGTATGAGCGAACCGCGGAAATCCCTGTTTGCCGGATTTCCGCGGTTTGCATGATTAATATCTGCCGATGGGCGGTGTCACATACTCCGGCAGGGGGCACTGGTAGCTGCCGCCGTTTTTCTGCTTTAGCTCCGCTCTGGCTTTCGCGATGAGCTCGGGTTGTTCCATGGTCCGAACAGCCGCAAGGGTCAGAATCTCGGCTGCCCGGAGCATTCCCTTGAAACCAATATCTGAGCAGGCAAAGGCCGTATTCTGCCAAGAATGGCCTACATTTCCCAGGCAGGCCGTTGCCACATTAAAGGATACGGTAGGTGTGGCATATCCAACATCTCCCACATCCGTAGAGCCGGAATGATAGCCGGTCTCCTTGGGATTGAACGGATGAATCACCTGATCCAACGGCTTTGCCAGGGCTGCATCCAGTTCTTCCGGCTCAAAGAAGCTGCCAAGCTTTTCCCGGATCCCTACCATGGTGGATCTGGGATAGGTCCGCAGGAATTTGGATGCCACGGCAAAATCCTCTTCCGTCCAATCCGGTGCGCCAAGCTCACGCATACACTGGTCCACCAAAGCGCCCAGGGTACGGTTCGGCACATAGTCGGAAAAGGCCATAGTGATTTCATACTGCATTTTTGTTCCGGTCATCAGGGCAGCGCCTTTGGCCACATCCACCACTCTGGTAAAGAGTTCCTGAACCTGGCTGACCTTCGGCGCCCGAACCTCGTATTTAATCACCGCATGACTCTGAACCACATTGGGTGCCGTGCCGCCGGGATCGGAATACGCATAGTGAATCCGGGCAGTATCGATCATGTGTTCGCGCAGATAGTTACAGCCTATGTTCATCAGCTCACAGGCATCCAGTGCGCTTCTTCCCAGATGGGGTTCTCCGCCCGCGTGAGCAGCCACTCCATCAAAGGTGAAGTTCGCACCCATAATGGCCACGTCTCCCCAGGAACCAACCTCATTTATGGTTGCGGGATGCCAGGTATAGGCAAAATCCACGTTGTCGAAGTACCCCGCCCTGGCAATAAACTGTTTGGAACCGGCGCCTTCTTCCGCGGGACACCCGAAGAAAATAACGGTACCATCCTTGTTTTCCTTCTCAAGATAGTCCTTCAGCGCCACAGCGGCGGCATAACTGCCTGCGCCCAGAAGATTATGTCCGCAGCCATGACCGTCTCCGCCCTCCTGAATGGGCTCCTGAACCGGGCAGGCAGCCTTCTGGCTCAGTCCGGAAAGGGCATCGTACTCCGCAAGGAATCCCACCACGGGCTTTCCGGAGCCACGGCTGAATGTGGCTGTAAAGGCAGTGGGAATACCGGCAATTCCCTCTTCGATGGAAAAGCCCTCTTTTTTCAGCGCGGCAATAAGAGCGCCGGATGACCTTACTTCCTCATAGGAAAGCTCTGCGTAGCCCCAGATTTCCTTTGCCAGTGCAATGGCGGTATCCGCCTTGGCGGATACCAGATTTTGAATTGTCTGAACCATATTACCCTCTCCTTTACAGAACCATACTCAGGAATTTGATGGTTTCGGGTTCCCGGGGGCAGGTGAAAATCTGCTCCGGAGTTCCCTCTTCCTTGATAACGCCATCGCAAATGAACAGAACCCGGTCGGAAACCTCTCTGGCAAAGCCCATCTCATGGGTAACAATCAGAATGGTCATACCGCTTCTGGTCAGCTCCCGTATGACGTTCAGAACTTCCTTAACCATCTCCGGATCCAGGGCAGATGTGGGCTCGTCGAAAAGCATCACATCCGGTTTCATTGCCAGGGCCCGAACAATGGCCAGACGCTGTTTCTGACCGCCGGACAGCTTCCGGGGATACTCATCCGCCTTATCTGCCAGTCCCACACGGGTAAGAAGTGCCATGGCTTCCTCTTTTGCCTGTTCGGCAGGCACCTTTTTTTCCAGCGTAGGCGCAAGGGTAACATTTTCCAGAACCGTCATGTTTGGAAATACATTGAAGTGCTGAAAAACCATGCCAATTCCCTGACGGTACTTTGTGATTTTCAGTTTCTTATCCGTTATGTCCTGACCTTTATAAAAGATCTTCCCTTCATCCGGTACTTCCAAAAGATTCAGACAACGAAGAAAGGTGGATTTTCCGCCGCCGGAGGGACCGATGATCGAAACCACCTCCCCTTTCCGGATGTCCACAGAGATGCCTTTCAGCACCTCCAGTTTCCCAAACCTCTTTTGAAGGTTCCGGGTCTGCAAAATCGGCTCAGTCACTGACCGTCAGCCTCCTTTCAATCACCCGCAGCAGCCGGGACAGCACATAATTCAGTGCAAAATAGATGATACCGGCAATGACCAGAGATTGAAGCGCCAGAAAAGTAGCACTCTGAACGGTTTTGTAACTGGTCATCAGCTCACCGACAAAGAAAACAGAGGCAAGTGACGTTCCCTTTACCGTGGCAATAAACTCGTTGCACAGTGCAGGCAGTATGTTTTTGACTGCCTGGGGAAGGATCACCCGGGTCATCACATGGGCTTCCGACAAGCCGATGCTCCGGGCGGCCTCCCACTGGCCCTTATCCACCGCGCCGATGCCGGCGCGGATAATCTCGGAAATAAAAGCAGATGCGTTTACCGCCAGAGCCGCGACAATACACTGCGTATCGCTGAGTTCAAAGGGTACAATTTTCGGCAGAGCAATCCAAAAGAAATACAACTGCAGCAGAATGGGTGTGCCGCGGAGAATCTCCACAAACAGATCGGTGATCCCCTTCAGCACCTTCGTATGGCTCATACGAATCAAGGCAACCACCATGCCCAGCATCGCGCCAAGCAGCACCGTCACCGCCGAGATCCACAGTGTTCCCCATAGTCCTGACAGGTACACCGGGTAATATTTCAGCCATATCTTGATGATTTTATCCATGGTGGTTACACTCCCAAAAGCTTACTCGATGCCAAGACTGGATGCCAATGCCTTATATTCCTGGTTCCAGGCCTCAATCTTTCCCTGGGCATTCAATTCCGCGATGCATTCGTTGACAACCTGCGCCAGGCTCTCTGTGCCTTCCATCGGCATGGCAATGCAGGTGCCGTTCATGCTGGGATCCACATCAAACAGGAAATCGGGGGTGGTCAGGCCGCCATTGGCCTCGGCGTACAGATCCGCGGAGACAATGCTGCAAATGCACACATCCGCCTTACCCTCAGAAACCGCCAGATAGGCGTCAGTCATGTTGGCAACCAGCTTGAACTCCTTGCAGGCACCGTTTACATACTGCTTGTAAAGCGCTTCCTGAACGGAGCCGCTCTGAGTGATGACCACAGCGTCCTTCAGGTCTTCCACACTGTTGTATTTCTCCGCGTCGGCGGTGCGGACAACGAAGCCGTAACCGGTATCGGAGGACTGATAAACGTCACTCATGCGCATAGCTTCTGCCCGGGAAGGAGAGTAGGCAATGGCGGAAATGGCCATGTCATACTTGCCGTCGGTTACACCGGCCAGGACTGCGGTAAAGTCCAGGGCGGTGATCTTCAGCTCCACGCCCAGCTTGTCTGCAATGTACTTGGCAAGCGCAATATCGATGCCCTGATACTGGTCATCACCGGTCTTGCTGGGATCAATGAATTCATAGGGTGCGAAATAGGGTTCGGTACACAGCTCCAGAACACCTTTCTCCTTAATCTTCTCCAGGCGATCCTTATTCTTTCCACCGGAACCACCGCAGGCGGTGCAGGTCAGCAGCAGTACCAATGCCATCAGCAATGCAGAAAACTTTTTCATAATCCTGTCCTCTTTTCTATGGAATTGGGACGGGCTTTTGCGCCCCTTCTGATGCACTCATGTTACCACAGCTCCTGCCCTTCTGTCAACGCTTTAGTACGCTAATGTGCTAACGAAATATAGTGACCCTGCTGGGCCATTTTTTGTATGATTTGTACACATATGATTTTGTTCTGCATCAAAAAGCCCTCCGGCGAAATCCGCCGGAGGGCACCAATGATATCTAAGAACAAAACACACAGAGGCGGGATCCCCATTTCCTAACCAACAGGTGCTCTTGCCAAACTTTGCGGATATTGTGTCTACTCCGCCGCTTCCATCAAACTGCACCGGAACAGATAACTACTATGGGGTTCCACCCGGAAGGACACGGCGTGATCGTCGCATTTCTGCCAGGACAGAGGATTGCCCAGAAGATCACATTTCTCTTCCGGTTCCCTGCCGCCTGCGGCGCCAAGTGGCAGGCGGATGGTTTCTTCCCGATCGCTTTTGGAGATGATACCCACCAGAATATCATCCTTCCAGAACCGGGCAATGGCAAACACGTCCCCATGGGCATAGAGGAACTTCATGCCGCCCTCCGACAGGGCCGCGTGCTCCTTTTTCAGATGGGCAAGCCTATGGTAGAGCCGATACTTCTCCCCATTCTGGAAGGGCTTGCTCCAGGGCATGGGGTAGCGGCACCCCTCGTTGGTGCCGTAGACTCCATCCGCATCCGCTTCGTCTCCGTAGTAAATGGAGGGCGCGCCGATGAGCAGGAACTGGAACAGCGCCGCGCCCCGGAAATCCGCATCGGTAATCTGGGGATTGGTATGGAACCGGCTGGTATCGTGGCTGTCAAAAAGGTTAAACTGGTTCTGCCACAGAGCAAAGGGCAGCTTTGCCAGGTGCTGCATAACCCGGTGCTCCAGATCCTCCGCTGTCATGTTTGACTTCATCCGGCTGAGCACCGGATGGCGCATCATAAACAGGTCCGGTTCCCCATAAAAAGAGCGGATTACCCGGCCGCAGCCGTAGTAATTCATGGGGGAATCCCATTCGCTACCCTGGAGATATTGGGCACAATCTCCCCAATCCTCTGCCAGAATATAGGCCTGTTCATTTTCCTGCCGAATGCTCTGACGAATTTCCGGCCAGAGCGTATGCGCCAGCTGCACCCTTCCGTTGCGAGCAAAAACATCAGCCACGTCAAAACGCCAGCCATCGATGGAGTAGGGCGCTTTCAGCCACTTTTTCAGTACGGAATTCTCCCCCCGATAGACGATTTCCCGCAGGGCATCGGATGTGTAATTCAAGGTTGGCATGGATTCCAGATCCCACCAGCCATGATAGCTGTTGTCCGGTTCAAAGAAATAGTAGCTCCGCTCCACAGAGTTGGGATTGTTGTAGGCGCCTTCCGTTTTCTCAAAATACAGTCCATCCCGATTGAACCAGCGGTGAGCGGTGCCGGTATGATTGATGGAAATGTCCAGAATCAGCTTCATCCCGTTTTCGTGGAGTGCTTTGGATAAATCCGCCAGAGCCTGATCCCCGCCGAAATGGGGGTCTACATGGAAATAATCCAGGCAGTCATATTTATGGCAGGACTGGGCATAGAAAATGGGATTCAGATAAAGGGCGGTAACGCCCAATTCTTTGAGATATGGGATTTTCTGCTGAATTCCCTGCAAGTCGCCACCATAAAAATCCAGGCAGTGCCCTTCTTCGTAGGTCAGGGGCTTTGCGTCCCAGCTTTCCATCCGGATGCACGGGTATCCATCCTGGCTATACTCCCCGGTACGCACATCGTTGCTGGGATCTCCATTGCAGAACCGCTCCGGAAAGATCTGATAGAACACCGCATGCTTCACCCACGCGGGTTGCACATAGTCCGCAACCAACTGGAAATCGTAGCTGTGTTCCG
>JAXEMQ010000208.1:0-2124 GCA_034099845.1 Faecousia sp. | reverse complement strand
GAGCAGGGCAAGCCCGGCGGCAAGAAAAAGCTCCAGGATGCCATCATTAAGGAAACCCTGGTTCCCATTCTGGCCGGACTGTGCAAATCCGCGAACCTGAACCCCCGGAGCATTCTGCGGCTGTGCGTGGGCGCCAACACCACCATGAACCACCTGTTTGTGGGCGTGGATGCCCAGAGCGTGCGGATGGAACCCTACATCCCCAGCTTCTTCAGCTGGGATGGTCTGCTGGCCGGAGATGTGAAGCTCCCGGCCAATCCCCTGGCCCAGGTGCTCATCGCTCCCAACATTGGCTCCTATGTGGGCGGCGACATCACCGCCGGCACCCTGGCCTCCGGGATCTGGGACCGGGACGAAATGAGCCTGTTCATTGACCTGGGCACCAACGGAGAGATTGTTTTCGGCAACCGGGATTTCCTGATGAGCTGTGCCTGCTCCGCCGGTCCTGCCTTTGAGGGCGGCGACATCTCCTGCGGCATGCGGGCCACCGACGGCGCCATTGAGGCCTGCACCATCGACAAAACCACCATGGAGCCCACCCTTACCATTGTGGGCGACCCGGGCCAGAAGCCGGTGGGCATCTGCGGCAGCGGCATCATCGATATTATCTCCGAACTGTTCCGCTGCGGCATCATCAATGCCAAGGGCCTGTTTGTCCGGGAAGGGGACCGGGTCCGCCGGGATCACCACGGTATGGGAAGATACGTCCTTGCGGAGCCCCAGGACAGTGAGACCGAGCGGGAAATCTCCATCAACGAGGTGGACATCGACAATTTCATCCGTGCCAAGGGCGCCATTTTCTCCGCCATCGATACCCTGCTGAAGAGCGTGGATATGACGGTGGAGCTCATCGATGACGTGTATGTTGCCGGCGGCATCGGCTCCGGCATCAACATGGGCAACGCGGTGAACATCGGCATGTTCCCGGATGTGCCCCTGGAGAAATTCCACTACATCGGCAATTCCTCCCTTACCGGCGCCTATGCCATGGTGATGAGTGACGAGGCAAACGCCAAGACCTCGGAAGTGGCGGCAAACATGACCTATCTGGAGCTCAGCACCCACCCGGGCTACATGGATGCCTTTGTGGCTGCCTGCTTCATTCCCCATACCGATTCCCGGCTGTTCCCCCACAGCGTACAGGAGGGTTGACCCATTGGAAATTGAAAACCACAAGGAAGAAGTGCCCTTTGCCCATTACGAGGGCCTGTTCCGGGAACTGGATCCCCAGGAGGTTACGGCCCGGGTCACCGATGTGACCTTTGAAGAAGAGGCCTTTCGCGTAACCCTGCTGGGAAGAACCTTTGCAATTTCCCATCCGGACTGCGTATTCACCGCTCTGGACGGAGGCAGCCTGCCGCCGCTTCCCACCCGGACCTTCTTGCTGCGCTATCTGCTGGAAAGCAAAACCCTGCCCTTCGGCGGCAGCTGGAAGACCTTTCGGGAAATGCCCTGGGGGGAGATGTACATCAAGCCCTACACGGGAAGAGTCCTGACCCGGGCCGCTTTCACCTTCGGCACCCGGGTAAACGCCTTCCGGGCCGCTGCCCAAAAGCTGGGGGCGACGGCGCTTCCCCACGGGGACGCGGGCTTCCAGTTTGATCTCATCGGACCCTACCGGATGCAGATTCTGGTGTGGGAGGGCGACGACGAATTTCCGCCCAACGCCCAGGTGCTGTACTCCGACAATTTCGCCGACGGCTTCGCCCCGGAGGACCGGGTGGTAGCGGGGGATATCCTCATCAGCACCATCAAAACAAATATGTGACCAAACAGCCGGCTCCCAGGAGCCGGCTGTTTGGTTGGGAAAGAAGGATTTTGTGAATTGACAATTGACAGTTGATAATTGACAATGATGGTATCCCTTCGGGATGAATTTCATTACTTTAAATAATAAAACAAAGGGCCTTACTTTCCGTAGGGGCGGTCGTCCCCGACCGCCCGGCAGTGGTGCGTTTCCTTTTTGGGGAACGTCAGGCGAATTCGGAAAGCAGGCCTTGGCTCTCCCTCTGGGAGAGCTGGCACGGCATCTGCCGTGACTGAGAGGGCCCTCTCCGCCCCCTGCGGGGGCACCTCTCCCATAGGGAGAGGCAAGGCGCACTGCGGCGCAATCCTTAATCAGAT
>JAXEMQ010000201.1:0-5081 GCA_034099845.1 Faecousia sp. | reverse complement strand
ATTATGTGCGGCGAGGAAATAGAGGAAGCCATCATCCCCCGGCTCAGGGCGCTGGGCTGGGCGTTCGTGGAGGTCGTAAAATAGGAATTTGGCGGGGTGTTTGCGCCGCTTATCGCTTGCCTCTCCCTATGGGAGAGGTGCCCCCGAAGGGGGCGGAGAGGGCCCTCTCAGTCACGGCTAACGCAGTGCCAGCAATAAATTGAGGAGCAATTGCCACCGGCAATTGTTTCATTCAATTCGCTGCGCGACGCACCGCCCCAAAGGGGGAGCCAAGGGTGCTGTGCGCCATCCCGCCAAATCCCAATTTTTCGCTGAGCCTACCGGTCGAGGGGCCCAATGGCGGCAGTACGTTATGCCCACGTTTGTAACGAATTGTCTCCAGGCACAGCCTGGTCGAGGGGCCCAGGGGCAGCTGTACCTTGTGCCCAACGTCCGTAACGCACTTGCTGCGGGCCTTGCCCGCCAAATCCCAGTTTGTTTGCCGGAATCATACGGAATGAGGAAACCCATATGGTAAAACGATTGCGTGCCGTCTGCGGCTTTTTTCTGCTGCTTGCGCTGCTGCTGGCGCTCTTGAGCTGGTATTTCACGCCCAAGGATAATACGCCCGAGGCGGGGATCCAGGATTATACCGCCAGCGGCTTTTTGGCGGAGGAGCCGGATTCTCTGGATTATGTCATCCTTGGGGACAGTGTGCCCCTGTGCGCCTTTTCCCCCGGGGTCATCGGGGAAACCGGGGGTATTTCCGGCTATGTCTGCGCCACCACAGGCCAGAATCTTCTGAAATCGGAACGATTTCTCGGGGACTTCCTGAAAAATCAGTCTCCCCGGGTGGTGATTCTGGAGGCCAATCATCTGTACCGGGAGTTCTCCGCGCTGGATCAGGGGGTTTCCCGATTGGAGGATCTGCTCCCCTTGCTGCGCTACCACGACGGCTGGAAATTTCTGAAGCCGGGCCGGGCCCTGTCTCCGGTCCGCTACACCTGCCGGATCCCGGAACGGGGCTATTATGAAAAAGAAGGGGTTTCTCCGGCGCCGGAGGGGGAATATATGATCCCCGGCGACGGCGTGACACCCGTTCCCGATTCCAGCCGCCGGGTTCTGGCCCGGATACAGGCCCTCTGCGCCCAAAACGGGGCGGAACTGCTGCTGCTCAGCGCGCCCAGCGCCGCCAACTGGGACTATTGCAGCCACAACGGAACGAAGGCTGTGGCCCGGGAGCTGGGCATCGCCTATGTGGACATGAATCTGGAAGAAACAGCCATTGACTGGTCCCTGGATACCGTGGATGCGGGCGACCACCTGAACGGATCCGGGGCCCGGAAGGCATCCATCTGGCTGGCGGAGTACCTGTCCCGGCAATGAGCTTATAGAAAGAAACGGCGCCCTTCCCTGTTTTTCGGGGAAGGGCGATTCTTTACGCGTATTTTTCAATCACGGCGGTGAGCCTGGGCAGCAGCTGCTGCTTTCGGGACAGCAGCCCCTTATGGAAGGTCCGCTCCTGAGCCGGGTCATCGGGGAAGGCCTCCTTGCCCCAGGCGGTGCGGTTACCGCCAAAGTACAGGATGGAACCCTTTTCCTGGATGCTGGTAAAGGCCAGCACCGTCAGGTCCAGATCCTTTTTCTCGGCAAATGTATCCAGGGCGGCTTCCATGACGCCGTTTGCCAGGTGCAGGTCCGCGGTGGTTGCCAGAATGACCTGGGAGATGGAGAGCTTGCAGCCCCAGACCTCAAAGATCTTCATGTCGGCCTTGATCAGCTCGTCCGGGTGGGCGTCGGCCTTTGAGGCGGTGGCGGTAAAGAGCTCCGCGCCGAATTCCTCCAGGTCCAGGTCCGCAATGGCGGCCAGAATATTGGCGGTGGACCGGTCCTTTTCCGTGGTGGTGGGGGAATGGAAGTTCAGGGTGTCGGAGAGAATGGCACCCAGCATCAGTCCCGCCAGGGACACCGGAATGGGGATCTGATTCTCCCGGAAGATGGTGGCCACGATGGTGCAGGTGGAGCCCACAATTTCGTTTCGGAACTGGACCGGGTACTGGGAGGAGAAATCATTGATCCGGTGGTGGTCGATGACCTCCAGCACCTGGGCCTTTTCAATGGCCCGGACGGACTGGGAGAACTCGTTATGGTCAACCAAAATGAGCTTTTTGCTGGGGGCCTGCATGATGTGATACCGGGATACATAGCCGAAGAGTCTGCCGGCGGGATCGGTGACCGGATACACATGGAACCGGCTTTGCAGCATTTTCCGGCCCACATCCTCCGCCAGCTCCTGGGTGGAGAAGCGGACCAGTTCGGTTTTCATAATCTGGCTGACGCTGGGAGAGAAATAGATGTAGCGGATGGTGTTCATACCGCCGTGGCCGGAGATCAGAATGGGGCAGTGGCGGGCCTTGGCGCATTCCACCACCTGGGGGTCAATCTCCTGGGCCCAGACCACCACCAGCATACCGGCGCCCTTTTCGATCACCGTTTTCTGGGCGGCGGGGTCGTTGCCGCAGACCACAATGCGGCGGTCCACATCGTAGTTTTGCAGGCGGCTTTCCTCGGTCATGGCAATGACGCTGATCTTGCCGTTGAGCTTCATTTCCGGGTCATCGTAGATGATGCGGCCGTCCAGGGTTTTGCGGAAGTTCTCCAGAGGTGTCTGGGCCATGATGGCGATGGACCGGGCGGTATCATACAGGCCGATGACGGAAATATCGGACTTGGTGAAAAAGCCGATGAGCTTGTTGTCTTCATCCACCACGCCGCAATAGGTCCGGTTATACTGCTGCATCTGCTGCAGGGACTCGAAAATGGTGGTGTCGGGGGTGATGGAGGAGGGGGGATCCATGGCCACTTCCCCCAGAGTAACCCGGGCATCGGCCAGGAGCTGGGGCTCCGGAAGCCCAAACCGGTCCAGAAGGTATTTTGTCTCGCCGTTGAGCTTTCCCAGACGGCAGGGCACCGCCGGCACCCCCTGGGAGCGCTTGAAGAAGGAATAGGCAATGGCGGAGGCCACGGAATCCGTATCCGGGTGCTGATGCCCGGTGATGTAGACAGGGGTTTTCTTCATGGATGGCTCCTTTCCCGGTCGGTTTGTTCTTCGTGAAGAAAGGAAGTTTTTGTGAATTGTCAATTCACAAAAGCATCCTGTTCCAAATCAGCAAAGCTGAAAACCGTCTTCCGATATTTCCAGCGTGGAGGAGAAGTACGCCTGCATGGCATCTTCCAGGAAGAGGGCGTCGGCCACGGCGGCGGTTTCATAGCAGCTGTGCATGGCCAGCTGGGGCAGGCCAATGTCCACCGTGGGTACGGAGACCTGCCCAATGGAAATGCAGCCCAGAGTGGAGCCGCCGGGAATGTCCGGACGGTTGCAATAGTTCTGGGTGGGCACCTTGGCCCGCTCACAAACGGCACGGAAGACACCGGCGCTGAGACCGTCGGTGCAGTATTTGAGATTTGCGTTGAATTTCACAACGATGCCCTTGCCCAGTATGGGGGCATTGCCGCTGTCGGCCAGCTCCGGATGGTTGGGATGCAGGCCGTGGGCATTGTCGGCGCTGACCAGGAAGGACCGGGCCAGCATTTGCCGGGTGCTGAGACCCAATTCGGCGCAGATCCGGCTGACGGTATCCCGCAGCACCGTAGACCCGGCACCCTGGGGAGAGCAGGAGCCCACCTCTTCGCTGTCCAGAGCACAGAACAGAGGGATGCAGCGGCTTCCGCCGGATTTCAGGAACCCCTGGAAGCAGCCCCAGACGCATTCCAGATCGTCCAGAGCAGCGGAGGAGACAAAGCGCTCATCAATGCCCCAAACGGCGGCTTTCTGCCGGATGTACAGGAACAGGTCGTGACTGAGCACGGGACCGCCTGCTTCGGCTTCCAGAAGGGCCTGGAATTTGCCCTTGCTTTCCGGTCCTCCCAGCAGGGGGATCACATCGGTCACCGGGTTCCACTTATAGCCCTCGTTGACGGAACGGTTCATGTGGATGGCCACATTGGGAATCAGCAGCAGATCCCGGTCAATGTCCAAAAGCTTAACCTGGGCCCCTTTTTCGGTTTTCACCAGCACCCGACCGGCAATGGACAGGGGACGATCCAGCCAGGGGGAAAGGATCTGCCCGCCGTAGCGCTCCACCGCCAGCCGGGCATACTGCCCGTCCAGCTCCCCGTTTTCCTTCACCTTAAAGGTTGGGCGGTCCGTATGGGCGGCGCTGATGAGGAAGCCCCTGGGGCTGCCTTCGGGGATGCGGAAGGCCAGCAGAGCGCTGCCTCCGCGGGTTACATAATACTTTCCGCCGGGGGCCAGCGCCCAATCTTCCGCTTCGTCCAGGCGGGTGTAGCCTGCCGCGTCCAGGGCGCCGGCGAGATAGGCCTGGGCATGGTACTGGCTGTGGGAGGCATCCAGAAATCCGCACAGGGCGGCAATGCGATCGTTCATGGAAACAATCCTTTCGGAATGGATTTTGACAATATTTTACTACAAAAAGATCAACCCGTCAATGCGCGAAATTTTGTCGACAATACGTCGAAAACTGTAGAAATAGTTCGGAATCAGAGGGGTTTTACAGCCATCAGTCGATTTCGGGCGAGCGAATGTTTCTCCGTACCTATTGAAAAATGGGGCTCATTATGCTAAATTAATGATGTCGCACACGGCAAGACTTGCCGCACATGGGGTATTTCAAGTTGACAGGAGAGGAATGTATGGAACATCTAACCACCGTATTGATTGCGGATAGTTCGGAAGAGTTCTGCGCAGGGCTGACAGCGGCACTGCAGCGCGCGGACGGCTTCCAGGTTGTGGGAACCGCCTCCGACGGGGAACAGGCCATCCGCCTGATTGGAGATAGAAAACCCGATGTCTTGGTGCTGGACCTGATGCTGAGCAAGCAGGATGGAATCAGCGTGCTGAAAGCCATTTCCGGAATGGAACGCCGGCCGGCAACGCTGGCTACATCGGGATTCGTAACGGATTATGTCGCCGCTGCCGCGGCCAATCTGGGGGTTCGCTACCTGATGCTGAAGCCCTGCGATATGACCGCTCTGGTGGAACGCATGGAGGAGATCCGGGGAGGGGAGAGCCTCCGGACCTC
>JAXEMQ010000195.1:0-2744 GCA_034099845.1 Faecousia sp. | reverse complement strand
GACTGAGAGGGCCCTCTCCGCCCCCTGCGGGGGCACCTCTCCCATAGGGAGAGGCAAGGCGCACTGCGGCGCAATCCTTAATCAGATAAATCCCCCTTTACCTACTCTATGCAAACAAAATACAACCCACACAGGAGGTTTTCATATGGTACATTTTGTTGGGGCCGGATGCGGGGCGGCCGACCTGATCACCGTTCGGGGCGCAAGGCTTCTGAGCGAGGCGGATGTGGTAATCTACGCCGGTTCCCTGGTGAATCCGGAATTGCTCTCCTACTGCAAGCCCGGCTGCGAAATTCACAACAGCGCAAAAATGACACTGGCGGAGACCACTGCCGTTATTGTTCAGGCAGAGGCCCAGGGCAAGACCACTGTACGGCTGCACACCGGCGACAGCAGCATTTACGGCGCCGTTCGGGAACAGTTCGACGAGCTGATTCCCCGGGGCATTGAATACGACGTAACCCCCGGTGTCAGCGCTTTCTGCGGTGCCGCCGCCTCCCTGAAGCAGGAGTTCACCCTGCCGGAGGTGAGCCAGACCGTGATCATCACCCGGCAGTCCGGCCGGACCCTGGTGCCGGAAAAGGAGAGCATCCGCTCCCTGGCCGCCCACCGGGCAACCATGTGCCTGTACCTCAGCACCCGGCTGACGGAACAGCTCCAGCAGGAGCTGCTGGAGGGAGGCTATCCCGGCTCTACCCCGGTGGCAGTGGTGTTCAAGGCCAGCTGGCCCGATGAGCGGATCTATCACTGCACCGTGGATACCCTGCACAAGACCGTTACGGAAAACGATCTGACCCGCACCAGCCTGATCATTGTGGGCGACTGCATGGGTGAACAGTACGCCAAGTCCTTCCTCTACGATCCCAGCTACGAGCGGCCCTTCCACGAGGCAGCAACCAAATGAAGCTGGCGGTCTTTGCCTTCACCCGGAAAGGGTGCCGGTTGGCCCTGCGCTGCCGGGATGCCCTGATGCCGGAGGACTGCCGGATGGTAACCATGGAAAAATTCGGATTTGCCGGGTTTGAAGCCTATTCGCCCCCCTTATCCGCCTGCATGAAGCCGTATTTTTCCTGGGCGGATCAGATTCTGTTCATTGGGTCCACCGGTATGGCGGTCCGTGCCATCGCCCCCTGGGTAACGGACAAAAAACAGGATCCCGGTGTGCTGGTGGTGGACGAAGGGGGGACCTTTGTGGTGTCCCTTCTTTCCGGCCACATCGGCGGGGCCAACGCCCTGGCGGTCCGGCTGGCCCGGGCGATTCAGGCGCAGCCGGTGGTCACCACAGCCACGGATGTGGAACGGAAGTTCTCCGTGGATACCTGGGCCGCCGAAAGGAATCTGCACATCGGTGATTTTACTCTGTGCAAGGCCGTATCCGCCGGGATTCTGGAAGAGGATGTGCCCATCTGCAGCCAGTATCCCCTGCCAAAGACGCTGCCTGCCGGACTGGTGGAAGGCACCTGCGGGAAGCTGGGCATCTATGTGGGCCTGGATGGGAAAAAACCCTTTGATCAAACCCTGGTCCTTACCCCCAGAGTGCTGACCCTGGGGATTGGCTGCCGGAAAGGCACGCCTGAAACCGCCATTGAAGAGGCGGTAGCCGCGGTGCTGGCCTCCCGGGGCCTTCCCCTGGAGGCGGTGGAACAGGCGGCCTCCATTGATCTCAAAGCCGGAGAAGCGGGGCTTCTGAGCTACTGTGAACAGAAAAAAATCCCCATCCGGTTTTATTCGGCGGCGGAACTGGAGGCGGTGCCCGGGGACTTTACCCCGTCGGCCTTTGTCAGCTCCGTAACCGGGGTGGACAATGTGTGCGAGCGGGCCGCCGCCAGGAACGGGGATCCGCTGATTGTCAGAAAAACAGCCTGCCGGGGCGTGACCGTGGCAGTGAGCAGAAAGAAATGGGAGGTAACGTTTTGAAGCTGTATGTTGTGGGCATTGGCCCGGGAAATGATGAGAATATGACCATTCGGGCAGACAGAGCGCTGGCAGACAGCCAGGTGATTGTGGGCTACCCGGTGTATGTGGATCTGGTGAAGGACCGCTACCCCGGCAAGGAGCTGCTGTCTACCCCCATGACCCAGGAGGCAGACCGGTGCCGCATGGCCATCGAAGAGGCCAGAAACGGGAAGACGGTTTCCATGGTCTGCTCCGGCGACAGCGGCATTTACGGCATGGCCTCCCTGATCTATGAGATTCTGGGGGATGACACCTCCGTTGACGTGGAAGTGATTCCCGGCCTGACGGCCGCCTGTTCCGGCGGCGCGGTGCTGGGGGCGCCCCTGACCCACGATTTCGCGGTAATCAGCCTCTCCGACCGGCTGACCTCCTGGGAGAAGATTGAAACCAGGCTGGACTGCGCCGCAAAGGCGGATCTGTCCATTGTCATCTATAATCCCAAGAGCAAGGGACGGCCCGACCATCTGAAAAAGGCCTGCGACATTCTGCTGCGGACCCTGCCGGAGGACCGGATCTGCGGCGTGGTGCGCAACATTGGCAGGGCCGGAGAGTCCCGGACGGTTCTGACCCTGAAGGAACTGCGGACCTTTGATGCGGATATGTTCTGCACCATCTTTGTCGGAAACGCCCAGACCCGAAATATCGCCGGCCATATGGTCACCCCCAGAGGCTACCGGGATGTATAAGCTCTGCGTATTTGCCGGAACCAGTGAGGGCCGGGAACTGGTTGGCTGGCTCTCGTGTCAGAAGAATGTCAGCGTTACCGCCTGCGCCGCCACGGAATACGG
>JAXEMQ010000276.1:0-7336 GCA_034099845.1 Faecousia sp. | reverse complement strand
CATACCCGGCAAACACGAAAACGCCAAAGGTTTCCTTGCTCTTGTATTCCGCCACCTCACCGGTGGCGGTGTTTTTGTATCGAGCATAGGTTAAGCCGTTCTCCCCGGACACTTCCTCCATCACGGTGTTGGTCAGGACGGTAATCTTTTCGTGATTTTTCGCCTGGTCTGCCACAGATGCCGCACAGGAGAAGTCATCCTTACGGACAAGGATCGTCACATGCCGGGCAAATTTGGTCAAGAAGACGCTTTCCTCCGCCGCGGCATAGCCTCCGCCAACCACAAAGATTTCCTTGCCGGTAAAGAATTCACCGTCACAGGTGGCGCAGTAGGCAACGCCCCGGCCCTTGTGTTCCTCCTCACCCTTAAAACCAACCGTTCTGGGATGGGCACCAGTGGCAAGCAGGATACCAAAACAGCGATGTTCCCCCTGATTAGTGCGCACAGTCTTGATATCCCCAGAAAGGTCAAAGCCGATAGCCTCTGCCAGCATAAACTCTGCACCAAAAGATTCTGCCTGCTGCTGGATGGTGTCAGTCAGGGCTTTGCCGCTGGTTTTGGCAATACCAGGATAGTTAACTACCTCATGGGTGATGGAGATTTGACCACCGAACTGTTCTTTTTCCAAAACCAGTACCCGGTACTTTGCCCGGGCCAGATACAGGGCGGCGGTGAGCCCCGCAGGACCACCGCCAACCACAATCACATCGTACAGATTTTCCATCAAAGCTGACCGACCAGATCCAGACTGGGCTTCAGGGTTTCCGCGCCGGGTTTCCAGTTAGCTGGACAGACTTGGTCGCCGTGGGCATGGACAAACTGGCAAGCCTGCACCTTGCGCAGCAGTTCCTCGGCGTTCCGGCCCACGTTGCCGGCAGTCACCTCGTAGCCTACGATCTTACCTTCAGGATTAATAATAAAAGTACCACGCTCGGCAAGACCATCGGACTCGATCAGTACCTGAAAATCTCTGGAGATTGCGTGGGTAGGGTCTGCCAGCATGGGGTAATTGATCTTCTTGATCCGGTCGGATGCATCATGCCATGCCTTGTGGACAAAGTGGGTATCGGTGGATACGGAGTAGACCTCGCAGCCGATGGCCCGGAACTGCTCATACTTGTCCGCCAGATCTTCCAGTTCGGTGGGACAGACAAAGGTAAAGTCGGCAGGATAGAAGAAAAATACGCTCCACTTGCCTAAGATATCCTCCTTGGATACAAACTTGAAATCGTTCTCGTGGAACGCATAGGTGCGAAAATCGGAAATTTCCTTATTGATCATAGACATATTCAATTCCTCCAAAGATCGTGTTGATTGCAGAAAGCGTAGACTGCCCGGACTTCGTCCCCTTCGCAAAGAGCGAATTTTGCTCTCGGCTCGTCATCCGGATCTAGATGGGCATACTGGATCCCGTGCTCGGTTTCCAGGCAGATCCATTCGATATAGTGCTCCTGATTCATAGGATGTTCCACCGATCCCACTGTCACATGAACAACGTTGCCATCCAGCTCATAAACAGGGACATGCTTCTCTCCGGAAGCCTCTGTCGTACCCGGCTTGATCGCGTGCATTTTTTCACCACAGCACATAATCGGAACACCTGCGTCCCGAATCATGGCGACGATATTGCCGCAATGCTTGCAGATATAGAATTTCTGTTTCATAAACTCCCTCCTTCTAAGGAAAGTGTGTCCTTTTTCCGATCAATAATGCATGAAAAGCAGGGCATACTACCGGAAAAGGAAGTGGAAAAATAGAGCAAAGCAACGAATACAAAAAGGGATTCATCCCATACGCATTGGCTGCATTTCTGATTGGCATCGTGGGCGGATTTTCTACGGTTCTGGGGCCGTCCTTTGTGCAGGACATTGGCATTGCTTACAACAACACCACCTGGACAGCTCTGGCACAGGCCACGTCCACCGCCGCCTGTGCACCGGTTCTGGGAAAAGTAGGCGATGTGATTGGGCGCAAAAGGACCCTGCTTCTTGGAATTGCCGTCTTTACATTGGGAAATGTGCTGTCAGCACTGGCAAATTCCCTCGTGTTTATGATGGTCGCCCGGTTCGTTGTGGGCATCGGCACTGCCGCTATGACCCCGGTGATCCATCCAAGGCATTCCTGGGCGTACTGATTGCCGCAATCATTAGCCTGCTGGGATTGATGGCAGCGGAAAGAAAAGCGGTGCAGCCCATCCTGCCCGGCAGTTTTATGAAGCGGGGCGCCTTTATTCTCAGCGTCCTTGCCCTGTTTCTGACGCAAGGTCTGATGCAGGCAAATATGACCAATACCATTGTCTTTGTCAACTACACCCAACCGGATAATACAGCCGTTTCCGGGTATGCCATTTCCGTGATGTATGTGGGTATGTCGTTAGGTGCTGTGATCTTAGGTCCCTTGGCAGACCGGTTCGAACCCAAGCATGTGCTCACCGGCTCGCTGATCTTGACCGGCATTGGCTGCGGTATCCTGTTTTTATTCTCTGAAGCAACCTCTGTCCTGCTGCTGATGGCAAGTTTGGGTATTCTAGGATTTGGTCTGGGCGGCAACGGTACGATCTTTATGAAGGTAGCACTGTCCGGACTGCCGCAGCAGGAAGCCGGGGCAGGAACAGGCACCTACGGCCTGTTCCGGGATCTCGCCGCGCCCTTCGGTGTTGCAGTGTTCGTGCCCCTGTTTACCAATCAGATCACCGGTCTGATCGCAGGCGGGGCAACAGGGGCAGATGCCGCAGTCCGATCGATCCACTTGCTGGCAATTGCGGAGCTAATCTGCATTGCCGCCGGTATTGCAGCTGTACTCTTCCTTCCCAGAATTCGTAACAAAGGAGCATCCAAATGAGATTAAAGGATAAAGTCGTATTGATCACCGCATCTACCAGGGGTATCGGCCTTGCCTGCGTAAAGAAATGCGCAAAAGAAGGTGCCAGAGTCTATATGGCGGCCCGCAATATAGAGCGAGCACAGGAGATTGCAAATACTTTGAACGATGCAAAATGCATGTACAATGATGCCACAAAACCGGAGACCTTCACTTCTATGGTCGAAGATGTGGTAAAGGATGCAGGCCGTATCGATGTGCTGGTCAACAATTTTGGCACCTCCAACCCGGGTAAGGACCTGGATTTTGCCAATACCGATCCCGCTGTCTTTCTGGAGACCGTCAATCTGAATCTGCGAAGCGTCTTTATGGCAAGTCAGGCTGCTGCAAAGCATATGGCTAAGCACGGCGGAGGAAGCATCATCAACATCTCCTCCGTGGGAGGTCTGGTACCCGATATCTCCCAGGTTGCCTACGGAACCAGCAAGGCAGCAATCAACTATCTGACCAAGCTCATTGCTGTCCAAGAAGCCAAGCATAACATTCGCTGTAATGCCGTCCTTCCCGGTATGACCGCCACGGAAGCGGTAGAAAAGAACCTGACAGAAGAATTTCGGAATCTGTTTCTGCGGCATATCCCTCTTGGTAGAATCGGTCTGCCGGAGGAAATTGCGGAAGCAGTAGTCTACTTCGCCAGCGACGCCTCTGCCTACACCACCGGCCAGATCCTCACCGTCTCCGGTGGCTTCGGCCTGGCCACCCCGGTCTACGGCGACCTGGCAAATAAAGCAAATCGCCGATGACTTACTCCAGCCTATCCAAAAGATTTTCCAAGCACAGCTACTTTTGCGGCTGGTATTTTCGCTGCCAATCCGACAAACAGACACTGGCAATCATTCCGTCCATCCACAAAACGAAGGATTCTGCTTTTTGCACCATACAGGTGATCACCGATACCCATGCGTTCCATGTACAATTCCCCTTCGACGATTTGGGGGAGGATGATGACCAAATCCGTATCAGTAACAACCGGTTTGGAAAGTCCGGTTTCTCGCTGGATATCCATACTCCCGAATTCCATGTTGCAGGATCTGTTCACTTCGGTGCTTTTACGCCCATCAAGTATGACATTATGGGACCTTTTCAATATATTCCATTCATGCAGTGCCGGCACAGCGTTTACAGTATGCATCACCGTGTAGACGGAGAAATCCAGGTCAATGGCGTTCCCTATGTATTTGAGAATGCCGTGGGCTATGTGGAAGGCGACCGGGGGTGCTCTTTTCCCAAGGAATACGCCTGGACCCAATGCAGCTTCCCGGATGGAGCATTGATGCTGTCAGTGGCAGATATCCCCCTGGGCTGTTTGCACTTTACCGGGGTCATTGGTGTGGTTTTGCTGCACGGGAAAGAATACCGCCTTGCCACCTATCTGGGTGCCAAGGCAGTAAAAATCAAAGATAGCGAGGTCATTGTCCGGCAAGGCCGCTTATGTCTAACTGTGAAACGACTGGGTTCACCGGGGCATCCGCTCCAAGCACCTGTGGGCGGCGCCATGACACGAACGATCCATGAACACCCTTCCTGCAAGGTGTACTACCGCTTCACCGATGGTGATGTCACATTGTTGGAGCTGGAAGCCCCCAATGCCGCCTTTGAGTATGAATATTGAGGGAGTACCGCGGTACTCCCTCGTATCCTTTATACTCAACATATATTTGTGCGAAACAGCACCATCCGTGATGGATGGCGCTGTAATTCTATTCCTCTGTTAACTCCGTTCGCAACCGAACACCAATCTTGATCCCTTCCACAAAGCCAGACCGTTCGTGATCACGGCACAGCTTGCAGACTGGATAGACGATCTTATCCATCTCTCGCAGCGGCATCCCATTCATTTGCATTCCAAGGATGGTGCCTATACAGAAAACAGGGAGCAAATAATGGAGGAAGAAGCTCAGAACATTCTGGATTCCTACACTCGAGTCAAGTTCCGCTGGCTCCCCTTAAAACGGTTCGGTGAACCTCCCGTAAGCATGGATTACTCCGACCCTTATAAGAGATTGGAAAAATCCACTCCGTGATATCCTATTATGGGTCAAAATATGGGTCAGGAGGTTCTATGCAGAAATACAAAAATAATATCCAAACTTTTTGAACAAAAAGCAAAAGAAAAAGTCCTGAAATCGGTTGATTTCAGGACTATTTATGGTTGCGGAGGCAGGACTCGAACCTACGACCTCCGGGTTATGAGCCCGACGAGCTTCCAACTGCTCTACTCCGCGATATTCAAATGCGCACTCCCTGAGTGCTTGGGTATTATAGCACAACACACATATGTTGTCAAGTATCAATTTTCAGGGGGACGGAAGAGGCCGGGCCTGTAGGCCTATGTCAGATTCCGTTCCCGAAGGACGCGCCGCAACGCGCAATAGCGGGCACTTTGCTGGGCACTGGAGGGAATGCTTTCCTGCTGGAACCGAGCCTGTTCCTGACGCAGCTTTTCACAGGACAAGACTTTGTAAAAGTCCATCCACTCCTGATAGTCTATCGCGTACCCAAGGATACCCTTTCGGGCATACAGCCCTGCGGCGTTGGCCAGACGAATCCTGTCGCCAAATGCCATTTTATTTCGCCTCCTGAGGTTTCCTGCATGATTGGAGCCTTCCCCCGAATTATAGCACTTTTGTGTCGAATTTCAAGTCCTATTCAAAGAGTTTACCCCATTTTTATAGGAATTACACAGATTCTTTTCAAATAATACAAGGATTTTTTCACGATGTATCCCGCCTTTTCCCTTCAGCGGCATGCCCAGGTCGGCGTGAAGCCAAAGTATTGTCCCCGAAGCCAAAGTATTGTCCCCGGTTTCCCGTTGCAAAATCAGAAAAAATGTATTATGATGTAGGGTAGTCCGTAATTGGAGGAACCGAAATTGAAAAGGAAAAAGAACCCCCTGGTAACCATCCTTGTGACCCTTGCCGTTGCGGTAACGCTGATCGCCGGAGGGCTCACCGCGTTTATCATTTATCAGAACACCCACGTATTTGTGGAAAACAAAGCCTACCCCATCCGGGCCCAGAGCCTGGATCTGCGGGAGGAGGACATTTCCTTTGCCCACTATGACAGCCTGCACAGTCTCTTGCCGGACTGTCAGATCCTCTGGAATGTGCCCTTCCAGGGTGGGAAAGTATCCAGCGATTCCACAAGGATCACCATTCGGAATCCCAGCAGTGATGACATTTGGCTTTTGCGGAACTATTTCCCCAATCTGAAGCTGATTGATGCCTCAAACTGCGACAATTATACGGCCCTGGAGCAGCTGCAGGCGGAAATGCCGGAGGTCGCCGTAGACTATACGGTGTCCCTGGGCCCATCGGTGGCCCTGCCGGATGCCCAGGAGCTGGTACTGGACCCGGGAACCTTTGACCTGGATACGTTGAAAGAGGGGCTCCTCTTCCTGCATCAGGTAAAAACCGTTCGGCTGCGGAAAATGGATCTGACTCTGGAAGACTTCCGGACCATGGAGGAAGCTTTCCCGGACATCGAATTCTCCTACACCGTGGAAATCCTGGGCCAGGAGCTGGAAAGCGATACCCAGGAGCTGAACCTTTCCGAGCTGACCGATGCCGATCTGGAAGCGGTCAGCGCCAACCTGTCCCTGCTGCCGGAGCTGAAAACCGTGGAGCTCTGCGACGCGGACGGCACCTCGGGTCTCTCCCAGGACCAGGCCAAGGCCATCATCGCCGCCGCACCCGGCGTGGTATTTCACTATGCCTTTGACTTCTTTGGCGAGACCCTGTCCACCGATATGGAAGAGGTGGTGCTGAAAAACAAGAGCATCGGCGACAGCGGAGAAGGGGAGGTTCGGTCCGCGCTGGATCTGCTGTCCAACTGCAAACGGTTTGTGCTGGAAAACTGCGGCCTGAGCAACGAGGTCCTGGCAAAGATCCGGGATGACTACCGGGACCGGACCAAGGTGGTCTGGCGGGTCTCCTTCGGTCAGGGCACCACCATGACCGACGCGGAGGTTGTGCGGGCGGTATACGATCTGTTCGACAGCAACTGCGCAAACCTTGTCTATTGTGAGGATGTCCGGTACGCGGACTTCGGCCATAACGAGTATCTGGACGACTGGTCCTTCCTGGCCGGTATGAAGAGTCTGGAGGTTCTCATTGTCTCCGGCTCCCCCATCAAAGACCTGAGCCCTCTGGAAAGCTGCAAGAAGCTGCGGGTGCTGGAGCTTTCCAACTGCGGGTACGTTACGGATCTAACCCCCCTGGCAGGCTGCGAAAGTCTGGAAATGCTGAACATCAGCTTTACGAAAGCAACCACCGGCCTGCCCGCTCTGGAGAACCAGAACCTTACCCACCTGGTAGCGGTGGGCGGCGTGTGGACCAAGACCAGCCAGGAGGATAAGGAAACCTTCCAGGAGCAGCACCCCGACTGTCAGCTCACCACCAGCGGCAACGAGTATGGCGTGGGTTGGCGCTATGTGGATAAGGAGACCAAAATGGAA
>JAXEMQ010000184.1:0-2665 GCA_034099845.1 Faecousia sp. | reverse complement strand
AAAAACAAAGGAGTGTATCTCTATGAAAATCACCGTTCTCGGCAGTCATCTCTGCCCGGACACCCTCTACGCCGTCAATCAGCTGGCTGCCGCCGGGGTGGACACCAAATATCTGGACATTCTGTCCTGTCATGCGGACCTTCGGATGTACCTGCATATCCGGGAGACAAGCCCTTTGTACGAATCCATCCGGGGCACCGACCGGCTGGGTGTGCCCCTGTTCATCCGGGAGGACGGCAGCATGACGCTGGAGCTGAAGGAGATTCTGGGGTGAGGCTTTTGCCGGAGTGGGTTCGAATCCAGTTTCATCCTCTGCCAATAGTAAAAGCCACCCGGTTGGGTATCTGGTATTTTTGGCAGAGGATGAGGGATTCGATTCGGCAAAGGAGAAGGACCTACCATGGTGAGAAAAAGAAAATGGACTTACATCCACACCCATACGGGTGCGTCTGCAAGTCCATGGATTCTCCCACGGGCTAACAAACAGTCCACTGGACTGTTTGTTGCACCAGTGTGCGCACTGGTGCCGCCCTTTCGAATCCAGTTTCATCCCCTGCCAATAGTAAAAGCCACCCGATTGGGTGGCTTTTACTATTGGCAGAGGATGAGGGATTCGAACCCCCGCAAACGGAGTCAGAGTCCGGTGTGCTACCGTTACACAAATCCTCTGTGTCACACGGAACGTGAGTATTATAGCACCAAAACCCAAAATGTCAAGGATTATTTTTACAGCATCACAGATTGTGGGTTCCTTCCCGGAAAAGGGACGGTAACAGGATGCCCGGAAAAATGCCAAATATACATCCCCCTTCCCGGTTTTCGGGAAGGGGGGAATCATTACTCGGCGATGTGCTCGCAGTAGATGCAGCGGTGGATGTTCGCGGCCTTGTCCGTCAGACGGAAGATCTGGGGCAACTCCTGCTCGATGGAACTGATGCACCGGGGGTTGCAGCATTTCAGATCGTAGCGCAGCTGGCCCTGGATGGGCTCCCGGTTCGGATCCTTTTCCGCTTCCTTCAGCAGCATGAGGATCAGAGCCATGCGCATGAACTTGCCGTTCAGCGCCTGGCGGAAGTAGGCGGCCCGGGGGTCGTCGTCCACCTGGACGCTGATTTCGTTGACCCGGGGCAGGGGGTGGAGCACGCACATCTGCGCCTTTGCCAGCTTCATCTTGGCGGTATCCAGGATGTAGTTGTCCTTCAGCCGGGCATAGGCATCCGGGTCAATGAACCGCTCCCGCTGGATACGGGTCATGTACAGCACGTCAAGGCCCGGCATGGCATCCTCCAGAGAGGTGACCTCCTCATAGGGAATGCCGAACTTTTCCAGGGTGTTGAACTTTACATAGCCGGGCAGGCGGAGCTCCTCCGGGGAGATCAGGACGAACCGGATGCCACTGTAGCGGCTCATGGCTTCGATCAGGGAGTGGACGGTGCGGCCGTATTTCAGGTCGCCGCACAGGCCGATGGTCAGGTCACTGAGCCGCCCCATTTCCCGGGAGATGGTCAGAAGGTCTGCCAATGTCTGGGTGGGGTGGTTGTGCATCCCGTCACCGGCGTTGATCACGGGGACGCTGGCATTCCGGGAGGCCACGAAGGGGGCGCCGTCCATGGGGTGCCGGATGGCCATGATGTCCGCGTAGCAGCTGAGAATCTTGGCGGTGTCCGCCATGCTCTCGCCCTTGGCGGCGGAGGAGGAGTTGGCGGAGGCGAAGCCCAGAATGCTGCCGCCCAGCTCCAGCATGGCGGCCTCGAAGCTCAGCCGGGTCCGGGTGGAGGGCTCATAGAAAAGGGTGGCCAGCTTTTTGTATTTACAGCTGTCCCGGTACTGTTCGGGGTGGGCAATGATATCCTTTGCGGTGGCGATCAGGGCGTCCAGCTCCTCTACACTGAGGTCCAGAATGCTGTTGAGACTTCTCATGCTTTGCCTCCGTTGACGGCCAGGTAATTCTTGATTCGGGTTACGTTTTCCTGGTTCGCGGGGTCCTCTTCCAGATACTCGATGATGTCATATACATCCACCACGGAGTAGACGGGGAAGCCAAACTCCTCTTCCACTTCCTCCATGGCAAGCTTTTCGCCCTTGCCCCGCTCCTTGCGGTCCACCATGATGAAGGTGGCGGCAACCTTGACACCCTCCAGGCCGCTCAGAATGGCCATGCTCTCCCGGATGGCGGTGCCGGCGGTGATCACATCCTCGGTGATGACCACTTCCTCACCGGCCTGGGGCACATAGCCCACGAATACGCCGCCCTCGCCGTGGTCCTTGGCTTCCTTCCGGTTGAAGAAGAAGGGCACGTTCAGGCCCTCCTTGCTCAGGGCCACAGCGGCGGACACGGCAATGGAAATGCCCTTGTAGGCGGGACCGTAGAGTACGGCTTGCTTTTTGCCCAGCTTTTCCAGGTAGGCTCTCGCGTAGAATTCGCCAAGGGTGGCAATCTCCTCGCCGGTTTTAATCATACCGGCATTGATGAAGTAGGGAATCTTCCGGCCGGACTTGGCGGTGAAGTCACCGAATTTCAGCACCCCGGCCTTTTCCAGAAACTGAATAAATTCTCTTTTGTAGCTTTCCATATATACTCTCCTGACTTTGAAGTGGTTCAAAGCCTTCCCCCTGGGGGAAGGTGCCCGAGGTACGAGGGCGGATGAGGGGCGGGGAATGGTCC
>JAXEMQ010000180.1:0-8387 GCA_034099845.1 Faecousia sp. | reverse complement strand
ATATTACCGCTCCCAAGGAGGATATGTAAGATGCAGACACAGGGAACCGTTTTCAAATACCCGGATAATGTGGATACGGACGTGATCATCCCCGCCCGGTACTTGAACACCCCCAATGCCCAGGAACTGGCCAAACACTGTATGGAGGATATGGATACATCCTTTGTTTCCAGGGTACGCCCGGGTGATATTATGGTGGGCGGCTGGAACTTCGGCTGCGGCTCCTCCCGGGAGCATGCGCCTCTGGCGATCAAGACCTGCGGCACAGGCTGTGTAATTGCCAAGAGCTTTGCCCGGATCTTTTACCGCAATGCCATCAACATTGGTTTGCCCATTCTGGAGTGTGAGCAGGCGGCAGAGGAGATTCAGCCCGGCGACCGGGTGGATGTGAACTTTGATACCGGTATCATCACCGATGAAACCACCGGAAAGCAATACCAGGCGGAACCCTTCCCGGAGTTTATTCAGAACATCATCCGGGCGGGGGGCCTGCTGGCATCCCTGAAGGAGGGCTGATCCATGGAGAAGAAGATTGCCCTCATCCGCGGCGACGGCATCGGTCCGGAAATCATCGCCCAGGCGGTGAAGGTGCTGGATCAGGTGGCAAAGGTTTACGGTCACAGCTTTTCCTATACGGATGTAGACATGGGCGGAAATGCCATTGACAAATGGGGAGATCCGCTGCCCCAGGCAGAGCTTCAAAAGTGCCTGGCTTCCGACAGTGTGCTTCTTGGCGCGGTAGGGGGCCCCAAGTGGAACGATGTTCCCGGCCCTATGCGGCCGGAAATGGGACTGCTGCGGCTGAGAGCGGCCATGGAGGTTTACAGCAACAACCGTCCGGCAAAGATCTGGCCCCAGCTGGCAAGCGCATCGCCGCTGAAGCCGGAACTGGTGGAAAAGGGCATTGATTTCATTATTGTCCGGGAGCTCACCGGCGGCATCTACTTTGGCTCCCATACCACCCGGCAGGAGGGCGGCCAGGCGGTTGCGGAAGATATTCTGACCTACAGCGAGGAGGAGATCCGCCGTATCGGCCGCATTGGCTTTGAGACTGCCCGGAAGCGGGCAGGGAAGCTCTGCTCCGTGGAAAAGAGCAATGTGCTGGATTCCAGCCGCCTGTGGAAAAAAGTCATGCATGAGCTGGCGGCAGACTATCCCGATGTGCAGCTTTCGGATATGCTGGTGGACAACTGCGCCATGCAGATCGTGAAGGACCCCAGTCAGTTCGATGTAATTGTCACGGAAAATATGTTCGGCGACATTCTGTCCGATGAAGCCTCCATGATCACCGGCTCCATCGGCACCATCCCGTCCTCCAGCCTGGGCGCCACCACCAGAGGACTGTACGAGCCCATTCACGGCTCCGCGCCGGACATTGCGGGGCAGGATGCAGCCAACCCCATCGGTACCATTCTGGCGGCAGGGATGATGCTGCGCTACAGCTTTGATATGGAAAAGGAAGCGGATGCCATAGAGCGGGCGGTATCCGATACATTGGATGCAGGCTTCCGTACGGCGGATATTCTGTCTGCAACAGACTGCGTAAAGGTGGGCTGCTCCAGGATGGGCGAGGAGATTGCACAGCGGATAAGGAAGGATTATGTTAATTGACAATTGACAATGAAGGAATCCCCTTCGGGGATAAATGAAAAAATTCTGTAATTTCTAAGAAAAAAGGAATTGTTTGGATAACTAAATCATAATTGTTTGATGAATCCCGAAGGGATACCATAATTGTCAATTGTTCATTGTCAATTGTCAATTCGATAAAGCCCCCTATCCCAAAACAAGCACCCTGCCGCGTTGATAAAATCGCGGCAGGGTGTATTCAATCTGTCAGCCTGTAAACCAGCATGACAGCGGAAAATCGCAGGAAAAAGTGGAAGAAAAACACAATCCCATGGACGCTGAGGAAGGACAGAAGATCCTTCCTTCCACTCTGGGCGGTGACGCGCCAGTGTTTTCCTGTGAGGAGCCTTGCCAGCAGAAAGCCAATACAGGCCCCCAGGGTATTGAAGATCAGGTCGTCCACATCCGTGGCGCGGAAGGAAAACAGCTGCAGCAGCTCTATGGACAGGGAGGTGCAGAAGCCGGCAAGGGCTGCATCCCAGAAGCTCCGGAACCGCCCCCAGATCTGGGGCAGCAGAAAGCCCAGAGGCACCAGCATCAGGGTGTTCATCCCGGAAAGCCAGAGGTAACGGGGTTCCCCGAGTTCAGAAAAGGGAATCAGATTGACGGTGGGATCCCAACCCACATAGGGAATGCCGGGAAGACCGACTACGTTGAACATGGCGCTGAGGTACAGCACGTAAAGCATAAGGCAGCCCCGCTCCTTCCCGGACAGCCGCTTACCGAAAATAAGGCACAGAATCAGCAAAAGCGCAATGGCGCAGATTCCGCTGAAAAAATACTCCAAAATAATACCAAACATCCGGCATTCCTCCTTTTCTGACAGTATAGCATGAGAAAATACCCGATGCAACAACCCATAAAAAGCTTAAACAAAGCTTAAACAAGGCTAAGGCAACACCGCACAATGGGAACTGCGGGCTTCGGCGGATCTTTTGCCCCAATCGTGCAGTATGAAAAATGGGAAATACATCCAGTATTCCCGCGTTTTTCATACTTTCGCTTGTGCCAAAATCTCTCGCCGAATCTCCTTGCCCCATTATGCGGTGCTGCCCTAAAATCCCCGGAAGCACTGCTTCCGGGGAAAACGCGGTGAATCAGTCTACGAAGATTAGTTCATAATCCTTGCTGCCTACGCCAAGAGCGGCTGCGCAGTCAATGGTGTGGGTGCCGTGGCGGGTGTTAATCCGCTCCAGCAGATGGTCCCTGCCGGGATCATCGGACTGCTTTACAAGGTCAACACAGGCCTGGTCCAGGGCCACCGGGTCCAGGGAGGACAGAATTCCGATGTCCTTCATGCAGGGGTCCTCCGCAACGGCGCAGCAGTCGCAGTCAACGCTTATATTGCACATGATGTTGACAAAGGCCATGTTGCCCTTAAAGTAGTTCACCACACTGCTGGCGGAATCGGCCATGCTCTCCAGGAAATCATCCTGGGCAGCCACATTGTCCCAGAGAATATACTGGTCCGCGGTTTTGCCGGCGGAGTGGATGTAGGCCTTGCCCGCGGTGGAAGCACAGCCAATGGAGAGCTGCTTCAAAGCGCCGCCGAAGCCGCCCATGGGATGCCCCTTAAAGTGGGACAGCACCAGCATGGAGTCGTAATCAGCAAGGGTTTTGCCGACCAGGTTTTTTCGGATTTTTCTACCATCAGGGATTGCCAGCTCCAGGTCGGGGCCCTCCGCATCCATCAGGTCTACGTCAAAGTAGTGATTCCAGCCGTGGTAGGCAATCAGCTTGCGGTGCTTTTCGGAGGTGTTCCGGGCACCTCCATAGGCGGTGTTGCACTCCACAACCGTGCCATTTACAGCGTCAATCATGGGCTTCATAAACTCGGGACGCAGAAAATTCTGGTTGCCCTTCTCTCCGGAGTGAACCTTTACGGCTACCTTGCCGGGAAGCTGCTTGCCCAAAAGGGAATACAGCCGGACTACGTTTTCCGGGGTGATATTCCGGGTAAAATACACTTTTGCTTTTTCCATGGGGGAAACCTCCTGCTTCGTTCTATGTTATTATTATAAGGCGAATCCCTTGTGGTTTGTCAAGCACTTTTTCATTCTCCGGAATGAAAAAGAGGATGGGGGACAGAATAGAAGTAGATGCCTTGTTTTCCGGGCTGAACTATGGTATAATCCCTCGGATATGTGGAAGGGGAGGAAACGGAAATGAAAAAAGAACGCTGTATCCGGCTGCTTCTTCTGATATGCGTGATGCTGTTCGCTGCCTGCGGGAAAACCGGGGAACCGGGTCGGACGGAAAGCTCAGCGCCGGATGTGGAGGAAATCACGCTTGTGGTAACGGAGCAGACCATCCATCAGCTGGAGGATTACCCCAATCTGAAGAAGGCGGATCTCTCCGGCAGCACCTGCTATGCCCAGATCGCGGACTACGCAAAAGCCCATCCTCAGGTGGAAGTAATTTACACCGTGGATTTGGGCGAGTCCCAGCCAAAAGCGGATGCGCAGACCCTGGCCCTGGAAAGCTTTGATTATGATCTGCTGCTGGAAAATCTCAGGTTTTTCCCCTACCTCAGGGAATTGAATCTGCCGAGGATGAAGTTGACATTCCAACAGCTGAAGGAACTGCAGCTGGCCTATCCGGAGCTTTCCCTGGGCTATACGGTAGCGTTGTTGGATCAGGAGATTTCTTTTGAGGCCATTGAGGCGGATCTGTCTGCCATGACCTCGGAGGATGTGGAAGAAGTGGCCGCGGTGCTGCCTCTGCTGCCCAATTTGCAAACCGTCAAATTGAGCGATGAAGAAGGAAATTCCGCGCTCACAGTGGAAGAGGTGCACACCCTTCAGGAAGCGGCACCGGAGCTGATGCTGGACTATACCTTTGATCTGTTCGGTCAGCGTATTTCCACAACGGACGAACGGGTGGAGTTCCACAGCAAAAAGATCGGTGACAGCAAGGAACAGGAACTGCGGCAGGCACTGGATATTATGAAAGGCTGCAAGTATCTGCTGCTGGAGCACTGCTATTTGAGCGATGAAGTCCTGGCCCAGCTCCGGGATGACTACCGGGATCAGACAAAGATCGTCTGGCGCATCTATTTTGCCAAGGCAGGGAGCTGCCTGACGGACCGGACGGTTCTTCGCTATGTCTACAACGTGACCAACAGTACGGTCAGGCAGTTAAAATACTGCGAGGATGTGGAGTATATTGATTTCGGCCACAATGAAATTCTTTCCGATTGGAGTTGGGTGGCCAATATGCCCAAGCTGAAGGCCATAATTGTATCCGGCTCCATCATCAGGGACCTGACACCCTTTGAAAACTGTAAGGAACTGGAATTTCTGGAGCTGTCCAATTGCGGCCTGTTAACGGATCTTTCCCCGCTTTCCGGCTGTGAGAGTTTGAAACGGCTGAACATCAGCTACACCCATGTGGAAGACTTGTCGCCTCTGGATGATCTTCCTCTGGAGTGTTTTGTGTATGTGAAGCCCAGGGCTTCTGAGGAGGAGCTTGCCCGATTCCGGGAAGTTCATCCGCAGTGCCTGACCCAGTATGAGGGCAATGAATATGGCACCCCCTGGCGCTATGAGGAAAACGGGGATCCAACGCCCTATTACGCCAAGCTGCAGGAGGTATTTCACTATCCCGATGCAACAGACACAACCTGGTAAAATGTTTGGATTTTTATCTTGCGCTTTTGCGCCTGGAATGCTATAATGTTTTCCATCACATATAAAGGAGTTCCTTTCCATGCTTACACTTTTGACTGCTACCGGTACGACCGGAATGTCCAGCATGCTGATCACCCTGGTTCTGATGCTGGCTGTGTTCTACTTCATGCTCATCCGTCCTGAAAACAAGCGGAAGAAAGAAGCGGAGCAGATGCGTTCCTCCGTGAAGAACGGCGATAAGATCACCACCATCGGCGGTATTGTCGGCACTGTTGTCAACGTGAAGGAAGACAAGCTGGTCATTGAAACCGGCGCTGACCAGGTCCGCATTGAGATTGCTAAGTGGGCCATGTCCACCAATGAGACCGCTGCCGAGAACGCGAAGGCTGAGGCCAAGAAGGTTCAGGAAGCCAAGGCAAAGGCCAAGGCTGCCAAGAAGGCCGAAAAGGAAGGCAAGTAAACATTCAGCCATCGGTGAAAACCGATGGCTGTTTCCTTATATGTGTTTCAGTTCCACCGTGGGCATTAGACGGATGCCAAAGGGATTCAGCAGAGCTTCGGCCCGGACCAGCTGGTCTTTGTTTGTCAGATGGTCCGGCTGATGGGCATCGTAGCCCAGAACCATGGGAAGATTCTCTTCCGCCACCAATTCCAAAAACAGAGGATTGGGGTAGTTGCGGTTTTCCCGCAGCCCCAGCAGATTCAGCTCCAGAGGAATTCGGTGATCCTTTGCTTCCCGAACCAGGGTTCCCATCCACTTCCGGTAAATCGTCTGGGGTCCGACAAAATGGATGATGTCCGGGTGGGCGATGTAGGTAAATGCACCGGTATCCATGGCGGCAATGACCTGGCGGCAATAGCCTTCCAGAATGGATTCGTCGGTGGTTTCCCGTCCGCTGTAGCTGCCATAGGGTTCGTTGCCGATAAAATGCTGACCCAGGAGCAGGTATTCAACACCTGCTTCCCGGAGAAAATCCAGGTTTTTGGGGAAGTAGGCGGGATAAAATTCCGCTTCCAGACCGATGTGAATCTCCAGTGAACCCGCGAATTCCGTTTTCAGGCTTTCCACAGCCGCGACATAACCGGACAATTCCTGTGGGTGCATCCGAAAGGTGGAGTAGTAATCTCCCGGGAACAAATAGGGTGTGTGATCGGAAAAGCCCAGTATGGTCAAACCGGCTTCCAGTGCTTTCTGAACGTATTCCCGTTCCGAACCCACGGCGTGATTGCACCGGGGCGTATGGGTGTGATAGTTTGCTGACATATTGAAACCTTCTCTTTGTTTGTTTTTTTATAGTATACCACATTTCCTGCTTTTTTCAACATTGCTTTGAAAGGAACTGCTTACATGAAGGATTTTCCCCTGTTTACAACGGAAAATGGAGTTGCCAGCCTGACCCTGAAGGAGATTCCCTACCGGTCAGAAGCCTACATCATGCTCCGGGACACCCAGAGCCCGGAGGCACTGCTTCGGGAGTGCGCGGACTTTTGCCGGGCCTGCGGAGCGGAAAAAGTCTACGCTTCCGGTCACCCGGTGGTTGAAGGGTATCCCTTTCATACCGCCATGCTGGAAATGCGGGGCATCCCCAATATTCAGGAAGAGTGGATTCAAAACCTGTTTCCGGTGACGGACAATACCGTTGCCCGGTGGCGGGAAATCTACAACAAGGCCTTTGCCTGTGTGCACAACGCGGCCACACAGAAGGCCAGGGATGAACAGGAGATCCTCAAGGGCGGGGCGTATTTTATACACCGCAGGGGAGAGCTCCTGGGAATCGGCTGGCTCCGGGAGGATACAATAGAGGCTATTGCGGCTGTGAAATCCGGGACGGGGAAACTGGTTCTGCATTCTCTCTGCTCGGTTTGCCCCGGTGTTCCGCTGCGGCTGGAAGTGGCATCCGAGAACCGTCGGGCCATTGCGCTTTATGAGAAAACCGGTTTTATAAAGACAAAGGAATTGTCCCGCTGGTACCGGATTGAAAAATAATCTTCTCTGTCAAGGAAAAATACTTGACAAGCGGATACATATCATGTAGAATGAACAAGCTGTCAAGGAGAAAACCTTGACACGGAGAGGGTGTGCCATGGAAGCACTGGAAATGACGCTGTTGTTCGATTATTACGGCGAATTGCTTACAGAAAAACAGCGTGCCTGTGTGGATATGCGCTACAATCAGGACCTGTCCCTGGGAGAGATTGCGCAGGAGTTGGGCATCAGCCGGCAGGGCGTATATGATAATCTCAGCCGGGCAGAGGCCCTTCTGCGAAATATGGAAGAAAAAACCGGATTTGTCCGGCGGGATGAAAAAGTGCGTGCTGCTGCCCATGGCATTGAAGAGGCGGCAAGGTCTCTTGCGGAGCATCCCGATTCCCGGATTGTTGCCCTGGCCCAGAGGATTCTTTCCGCGGTCCGGGAGCTTGAGGAGTAATGTATGGCATTCGAAGGCTTGACTGAAAAAATTTCTTCCACCTTCAAAAAGCTTCGCGGCAAAGGCCGCCTGAAGGAAGCGGATGTGAAGGAGGCAATGCGGGAAATCCGCATGGCACTTCTGGAAGCGGACGTCAGCTATAAGGTGGTGAAGGATTTCACCAAGTCTGTCACAGAGCGCTGTGTCGGCACGGATGTTCTGGAATCCCTGACCCCTGCCCAGATGATTGTGAAGATCGTCAATGAAGAGCTCTGCAAGCTCATGGGCGCGGAAACCAAGCACCTGAACATCAATCCCAACGGTCCTACTGTGGTCATGCTGGTTGGCCTGCAGGGTGCAGGTAAAACCACCAACGGCAGCAAGCTGGCAGGCCTGATGAAGCGGCAGGGCAGAAACCCGCTGCTGGTGGCCTGTGACGTATATCGTCCCGCGGCAATTCAGCAGTTAAAGGTCTGCGGTGAAAAACTGGGGATTCCCGTGTTTGAAAAAGGCACCCAGGACCCGGTGGTTACCGCGAAAGAGGCTGTGCTCTATGCCCGGCAGAGGGGCTACGATATGGTGTTCCTGGACACCGCCGGCCGTCTGCATGTGGACGAGGCCCTTATGGAAGAGCTGAAAAAGATCAAAGCCACCGTAAAGCCCAACGAGATTATGCTGGTTGTGGACGCCATGACCGGTCAGGACGCGGTGAATGCCGCAC
>JAXEMQ010000275.1:0-6173 GCA_034099845.1 Faecousia sp. | reverse complement strand
TCGCGTCTACGAGAACGGCACCGGTTCCATCACCATCAATGGCCGCGATATTGACGAGTACTTTGGCCTGGAGACCCTGAAGCTGATCGTTCGTCAGCCCCTGGTTACCACCGATCTGCTGGGCAAGGTTGACATCGTTGTATCCGTCTCCGGCGGCGGCGTTTCCGGCCAGGCCGGCGCCATCCGTCACGGCATTTCCCGCGCCCTGCTGACCCTGAACCCCGAGTACCGCGCCTCCCTGAAGGCCGCCGGTTTCCTGACCCGCGACCCCAGAATGAAGGAAAGAAAGAAGTACGGCCTCAAAGCCGCCCGTCGCGCTCCTCAGTTCTCCAAGCGCTAAAATTTGGCTTATTTCCAATATTTATTGCTTACAAACCCCGGAAAACACTTGTTTTCCGGGGTTTTTCTATAATCTACCTTTGATGCACTTTGGCGTTTTTTGACTGGATTTGACCCTGTTTTGACAACTTTTTTGTGTTAACTAGTGGACAATTTCTCGTTTGAACACCCAAATGTGTTAATGGATCGGACAATTTCAGAGCCTGCGACAGTCTGATTCTCGATGATTCAAAGGTCTTTTTCGCCTAAAAAATAATAATTTGAAATGTAGTGTAATAGCCCTTGCAATAATATGTCGAAAATGCTATAATGTCATAAAATATGCTTATTAATATATGCTTGGAAGGGAGGGCATCTATATGAAGACAGCAGAGACAATCAATATCGCTTGTTCTGAGCTGGGAACCACAAAAGCGGAGCTTGCTAAGAGAATGGGAATGTTACCATCTTCTTTATATAGAAAGCTCGCCCGGGAGAGTATGACTTTTGAAGAATTCCAGAAATGCCTGGATGTACTGGGTGTCACAATCACCTTTGATCTGCAATATCCGGACGGCAAAGTCCGAAGCTCACAGGCAAATTATGAGCGGCTCCTTAAAAAAATGGATCTGCTGGAAAAGGAGCTGGAAGCGGCAAGAAAAGCTGCGGAATTCCACAAAAGATCCTTGCAGGATTTGCGTACAGAGCTGAACAGCGCGGTGGGATATACCGAGCTGGGCGGCAGACACGGCTCCAAAGCGGAGGAATATCTGCAGAAGATTCAGTTGGTTCTGACCAGTATGGAATCCACCATCGCCTACGCCCTTGGAGAACCGCTGGACGACGAGCCGGAGGCAGAGAATCCGGAGGACATCCAGGCATTAAAGGGCAAGCGGGTGCTCCTTGTGGATGACAACGCGCTGAATCGTGAGATTATGAGGGAAGTTCTCGTGGGTCACGGCCTGATCGTGGAGGAAGGCGTCAACGGAAGCGAAGCGGTTGCCGCCGTGAAAGCCAACGAGCCGGGTTACTATCATTTTATATTGATGGATATTGAGATGCCGGTGATGGACGGTTATGAGGCAACCGTAAAGATCCGAAAGCTCCCGAACCGAATCCGGGCAAACATTCCCATTATCGCCCTTACGGCAAACGCAGTTGCGGAGAATCGGGAACGGGCGGCTGTAATCGGGATGGATGATTTCCTTGTAAAGCCCACAAATTCCGCCCGCCTGCTGAGAAGTCTGGCAAAATTCCAATGACAACTGCATCCTGTATACAGCATTTTGAGTCGTCAGCAGGCTGATTTGCAGTTGCTGTGGCTCTGAATAAAAAGGACCAACGTAGAAGGGGAAATAAAATGAAAAGATTTGTCGCTTTATTGCTTGTTGTTGTTATGGCAGCAGCTCTTTTTGCCGGCTGTACCGGTCAGAAAAAGGACGATAGAATTTCCATCAGCCTGTACGCGTGGGACAGATCCATGTTTAAGGAACTGACCCCCTGGCTGGAGGAGAAGTTCCCTGAGATTAACTTCACCTTTATCCAGAGCTTCAACACCATGGAATACTACAAGGATCTGATGGCCCGGGGAGAGGCTATGCCGGATATCATCACCTGCCGCCGGTTCTCCCTGAACGACGCGGCTCCCCTGTCTGAGTATCTGATGGATCTGAGCAAATCCGAAGTAGCCGGCACCTTCTATTCCAGCTATCTGGAGGTGAACCGGGAGACCAGCGGCGCCATCCGTTGGCTGCCTATGTGCGCCGAGGTGGACAGCATTATGGCCAACAAGGATTTGTTCGACCAGTATAACATCCCCCTGCCCACCAATTATTCCGAGTTCGTAGCAGCTATCGATGCCTTCGAAGCCGTTGGCATCAAGGGCTTCCAGACCGACTGGATTTATGACTATTCCTGTCTGGAGACTATGCAGGGCTGCGCCATTCCTGAGTTGATGAGTCTGGAAGGCACCCGGTGGCGTATGGAATACGAAAGTGAAACAGAGGATAACCAGGTTGGTTTGGACGACACCGTCTGGCCCAAGGTCTTTGAAAAGTACGAGCAGTTTCTGAAGGATGTCCGCTTCCAGCCCGGCGATGAGGACCATCCCGGCGATGAGGAGCTGACGTTTTCCGTTACAATGGAACCGTATTACCAGGGAATGACCGCTATGATCCGCAACACAGCGGCTCTGGCGGACAATATTACGGTGGAGATGGGTATCAACAGTGTGATTCTGCCCTATTTTGGGCAGACCAGCGAGGACAACTGGCTGCTGACCTATCCTATGTGTCAGGTTGCCGTCTCCAAGCAGGTGGAGGAGGATGAAGCCAAGCGGGAAGCTGTGATGGAGGTTCTGATGGCTATGTTCAGCGAGGAAGGCCAGAAGCACGTTGCCGCCGGCACCTCGGTACTGTCCTACAACAAGGAAGTGAACATCTCCCCCACCGACTCCCTGCGGTATGTGCAGGACTGCATCAACAGCAACCACCTGTATATGCGTCTGGCCTCCACCGAGATGTTCGGCATCTCTCAGGACGTAGCTCACAAGATGATGACCGGCAAGTATGATGCCAAGGCCGCTTACGACGCCTTCGGCCAGCAGATCACCCACTATGCCAATCCGGACGCTGTGGAAGTGATGTTCACCCAGAAGACCGCCTATTCCAATGAATTTACTGAGCACGGCAGCGCCGCGGCGTCCTCCTTAATGAATACCATCCGGGAATCTCTGGGTGATCAGATCGCCATCGGCTATTCCCCCACGGTCAGCACCTCCATCTACGCCGGGGACTACACCCTCCAGCAGGCCAAGTGGGTGCTCACCGCCCGCAACTCCATCTATCAGGGGGAATACACCGGCGAGGAAGTCTGGCGGTTCATGGACTGGCTGGTGAATGTGAAGGAGGACGGCTCCAACCCCATCCAGCACCGCAATCTGATGCCCGTCACCAGCGGTATGGAGTACACCGTTACCGAGTATGAGCGAGGCAAGTTCCGTCTGGAGGAAGTGACCGTGAACGGTCAGCCTCTGGACAAAAACTGCACCTACACCCTGCTGCTGGTGGGTGCGGACAACTTCCTGGAGCACGAGACCTTCTGCAACTGTCCTATGCCCGAGGATCTGAAGGCGAAGCGCGAGGCTTATCTGGTAAGTGATTTCTCCAGTCAGGAATGTATGCAGGAGGCGCTGGAGAAGACCGGGCAGTTCCTGGCTCCGTCGGAGTATGTGACCATTCGTCAGGGTAAATAAGAAACCAGAATCATTTCGAAAGGAGGGCTGTGCCGTGAAAAAACGTTGGATCGCTTTGCTGCTGGTGCTTGTATTGGCAGCAGGGGTAATCTGGGCGGGTTCTGCCTACTTTGACTTTGTGGCGCAGACAATTTTTGACGAGAGCACCGCCCACCTGACGGAGATTTTTCATCAGGCAAACCAGCAATTATATAATCTGGTTTCCGACAACTGGAGCCGGATGCGGATGTGGGCGCCCTATATTGAAAAAACGCAGAGCGACGAGGAAATTGTCGCCTATGTGAACCAGGCCCGTGAGGAAAGCAATTTCACCGACTTCTATTTCATCTCCCGGGACGGCAAATACATCACGCTGTCAGAGGGCAGGGGTTATCTGGATCTGCGGGAGCAGCTCCCCACCCTGATACTGGATGATCAGCCCATCGTCGTCAACTCCGTTGTCCCGGACAAGCCGGAGATTATGGTGTTTGCCATTCCCACCGAGCGGGACAGCTTCCGGGGCTTTGATTACGAGGCCATCGCCATTACCTATAACAACTCGGATATGGTGGAGGCATTGAAGATCTCAGCTTTTAACGGTCAAGCCAGCACCTATGCGGTTCTGCCCGACGGACGCATTGCCGTGGACAACAGCAGCGAGGCTATGGACAGCGTCCACAATCTCTTTGTTCTGCTGGAGGAATCGAAAAGTCTGACCGACGATCAGATCACTGCCTTACAGCAGGATTTCCTGTCCGGCAATTCCGGTTCGCTGCTGTTCAAAATCAACGGCGTCTCCAATTATCTGGTGTATGAGTCCGCCAATTTTCAAAACTGGACTGTTGTGGGTATTGTGCCGGCCGATGTGGTCAACTCCAGTATGAACGAGCTTCAGACCACCACGATAACCGTGGTCTCGGCAATTACCATTGCTATGGCTGTTATGCTTCTGCTGCTGGTGATTATACAAAACCGGCAGAAGCTGAAGCAGAAAGATAACGCGCTGCTTGCCCGTGACGAGCTGTTCTCCAAGCTGTCCGTCAATGTGGATGATGTTTTCCTGATGGTGGACGCGAAGGATCTCCGTGTGGAATATGTAAGCCCCAACATTGAGAAGCTGGTGGGTATTTCGGAGCAGCAGGTCTTCGACGACATCCACGAGATCGAACATCTGCTCCGGACAGACGAATCGGAGCACATTCTGGATCAGTTGTCCGATATTCTGCCCGGCGAACAGCGTCTGTGGGATCGGGAATATATTCATCAAATAACCGGCGAAGAGCTGTGGTTCCGGGTAGCCGCGTTCTGTACGGATATACAGGGAGAGACGAAATACATTCTGGATTTATCCGACCGCACCAAGGACAAGAAGATCAATCAGAAGCTTGCGGATGCCGTCCATACCGCGGAAAACGCCAACCGGGCCAAGACCATCTTCCTCAACAATATGTCCCACGATATCCGCACTCCCATGAACGCCATCATGGGCTTCACGGACATCGCCATGAAGTATCATCCAAAGCCGGAGGTGGAGAACTGTCTGCAGAAGATCCGTGAAAGCTCCGAGCACCTGCTGACGCTTATCAACGACGTGCTGGATATCAGCCGTATTGAAAGTGGCAAGATTAAATTTGCACCCATCGGCGTGGATATCGTGGAGGTCACGGATACGGTTCTGAGCATTATGTACGGCTTCCTGTCCAATCGAAATATCACATTCCACACCCATCTGGCGATACCGGAAACCCGGTATGTGCTTGCCGACGCTGTGCGCATTCGGGAGGTTTTGGTGAACATTCTCGGAAATGCGGTGAAGTTTACCGGCGACGGCGGCAGCATCACCTTTACATCGGATTACCTTCCCGGTGCGGACGACCGACATATGATCGTACGCTATCGTGTTACGGACACCGGCGTGGGTATGACGAAAGAGTTTTTGAAGCATATTTTCGACGAATTCTCTCAGGAGGAGTCCAGCGCCAGAACCCACTATAAGGGTTCCGGACTGGGTATGGCCATTTCCAAGCGGTATGTAGATCTGATGAGCGGTAACATTTCTGTGGAGAGTGAAAAGGGTAAGGGTTCCACCTTTACCGTGGAGCTTCCCCTGGAGCTGACCGAGGCAGATAAGGTTCAGAAGCAGGCAAGCCCCGTCGACAGCACCGATCTGACGGGTGTAAAGATCCTGATGGCAGAGGATAATGATTTGAACGCGGAGATTGCTATGGTGCAGTTGGACGAACTGGGTATTCACATCACCAGAGCATCCGACGGCAAAGAGGCTTTGAAAATCTTCGCATCAAACCAGCCGGGTACCTTTGACATCATTTTTATGGATATTATGATGCCGAAGATGAACGGCTATGAGGCTACAAAGGCCATCCGTACCCTGCAGAACCGCCCGGATGCCCGGACGATTCCCATTATCGCTATGACAGCCAACGCCTTTACGGAAGATATTCAGGCATCACTGGATGCCGGAATGAATGCCCATATCGCGAAGCCTATCGTGATAGACGAGGTTATTAAGACTATTGCGGCAAATCTGCGGTGATATGGCGAATATGAGATTGTAAGAGTGAAAATCAGGTGTACAATACTACTATTGTGGCATCTGATTTTC
>JAXEMQ010000166.1:0-13690 GCA_034099845.1 Faecousia sp. | reverse complement strand
TACACACCCTGACCGATTTTCTGGTTTCCGTCTTCGATATAGCTTTCCACCATAAACCCCTTGACAAGGGCATGAATATCCGGGTCATAGTTCCGGTTTTGCAGAACTTCCCGGATAATGCGGCCCTGCTGGAAGGGATTTTTGCCGGAGTTTGCATGGTTGGCATCGATGATGGCCGCAGGATTCAGGAGCCCCTGTTCCTTGTAAAGGTGGTGCAGGAAGACAAGATCCTCATAGTGGTAGTTGGGGCGGGAATCACCGTGCTTGTTGGTATAGCCCCGGAGGATGGCATGGGCGTAGGGATTGCCGGTGGAAGTGGCCTCCCAGCCGCGGTAGATAAAGGTGTGGCTGTGCTGGGCTGCGTTGATGGAGTTCATCATCACAGACAGATCGCCGCCGGTGGGATTCTTCATGCCCACGGGAACGGAAATGCCGGAGCTTGTCAGCCGATGCTGCTGATTCTCCACGGAACGGGCACCCACGGCAACATAGGCCAGAACATCGTCCAGATACTTGTAGTTTTCGGGGTACAGCATTTCGTCAGCGCAAGAAAACCCGGTTTCCCGAAGGACCCGCATATGAAGCTCCCGAATGGAAATCAAACCCTTCAGCATATCCGGAGCGGCGCTGGGGTCCGGCTGGTGAAGCATGCCTTTGTAACCTGCACCGGTGGTACGGGGTTTGTTGGTGTATACCCGGGGAACAATGAGTATTTGATCCTTCACCTGCTCCTGAACCGGCACCAGACGGGAAATGTAATCCAGTACGCTCTCTTCCCGATCCGCTGAGCAGGGACCGACAATCAGAACCAGTCGGGAGGAATTGCCGGAGAGGATATCTTTCAGCTCCCGGTCCCTCCGCTCAAAGGCTTGCGCCATTTCTTTGGTGACCGGATATTCCTGTTTCAGCTCACTGGGAATGGTCAGCTTTCGATTGAAATCCATGTTCATAGTGTTACCCTCTTCTGTCTCTTTGGATAAGGTCAGTATATCGATTTCGTCAGAAAATTGCAAGTGTCATAAAACAGAACCTTCCTACCGGAACAAAAAACACACCCACGCCCTGCGGGCGGAGTGTGTTGACACGACTGGGCCTATAAGCCGGGTTCTGTTTTGACAGCCATCTATCTAGCCCCGTGGTTGCCCACGGGATCAAGCCGCCTCCTCGGGACGGCCGGGCCGGCCGAATGTCCCTCCACGGCGTTGCTCCGGGATAGAGTTTACAGCGTAAAACCCATGTTGCCATGGGCCGGGTGGGCTCTTACCCCACCTTTTCATCCTTACTCAGTCCGCCCTGAAAGGCGGGAACTGGGCGGTATCTCTCTGTTGCACTTGTCCTGGGGTTACCCCCGGCGGGCGTTACCCGTTATCCTTGCCCTGTGGAGCCCGGACTTTCCTCATCTGGGCCCTTTCGGATCCCATCCGCGGCTGTCCGGCCCAGTCGCTGAAATATTGTAACCTAAGTTGGTGCAATTGTCAAATATCTTGCAAAATCTTTTCTTTGGGGGTATACTAGCTCTAGTGAAAGGGAAAGAAGGGCATACATATGGACGCGTTTGAAGCATATTTTACATCGTTAAAGGATCAAAAGATTGCCGTGCTGGGCCTGGGTGTCAGCAACCGGCCCCTGGTGCGGCTGCTGCTGGAATTCGGCTGCCGGGTGACGGGCTGCGACCGTACCCCCCGGGAGAAGCTGGACGCGGAGGTCCTGGAGCTGGAAAAGCTGGGCGCCAAACTGAGCCTGGGGGATGGCTACCTGGATGGGGTGGAAGCGAATGTGCTGTTCCGCACGCCCGGTATGCATCCGGGCAATCCGGCCATTCAGGCCCTGCGGGATCGGGGGGCGAAAGTGACCTCCGAGATGGAGGTGTTTTTTGAGGTATGCCCCTGCACCCTGATTGCGGTCACCGGTTCCGACGGGAAAACCACCACAACCACGCTGGTATCTGAGATGCTGAAGGCTTCCGGGAAAACCGTCTGGCTGGGCGGCAATATCGGAACGCCCTTGCTTCCTTTGTGCCGCCAGATGAAAAAGGAGGATTTTGCCGTTGTGGAGCTCAGCTCTTTCCAGCTGATGGATATGGAGCGCAGTCCCCAGCGGGCGCTCATCACCAATCTGGCTCCCAACCATCTGGATATTCACAAGGATATGCAGGAGTATGTGGATGCCAAAAAGAATATCTTCCGATTCCAGAGCGCGGACGGTATGCTGGTTCTCAACGCGGACAATGCCATTACTGCCGGATTCCGGGGCAACGGAGAAACACGTTTTTTCTCCCGCAGGGAGAGAACCAACTGTGTCTGGGAGGAAAACGGCGTCATCTATCGCCGGGGAGAAAAGCTGCTGGAAAGCAGAGAAATCCTGATTCCCGGCACCCATAACATTGAAAACTATTTGGCGGCCATCGCACTGGTGGAGGGCCTGGCCACAGACGACGCCGTCCGGCAGGTTGCCCGGAATTTCGGCGGTGTGGAGCACCGGATTGAGCTGGTGCGGGAAAAGGATGGCGTTCGGTTCTACAACGACTCCATTGCATCCTCTCCAAGCCGGACCATTGCCGGTCTGCGCAGTTTTCCGGAAAAGGTGATTCTGATTGCCGGCGGCTATGACAAGCATATCCCCTACGATGTGCTGGGGCCGGAAATCTGCCGGCATGTGAAAAAGCTGTATCTGGGCGGCGCCACCGGCCCGAAGATTCGTGCCGCGGTGGAAGCCGCGCCGGAATACAAACCGGGCTTCCCGGAGATAACGGACTGTAGAGATTTTACGGAAGCGGTGTATGCGGCAGCGGCCGGGGCAAAGGCGGGGGATGTGGTGCTGATGAGCCCTGCCAGCGCGGCCTTTGACCAGTTCAAAAACTTTATGGTCCGGGGTGAATACTTTAAGAAATTGGTGAAGGAGCTGTAACCATGATTCTGATGGAAGTGGCAAAGGCGGCAAGAAAGGTACTCCCGCTGAAAAAATGCGGCGCGGTGATTGTAGCGGCAGGTTCCGCTTCCCGAATGGGCGGCATTGATAAAGTGATGGCACCCCTGGGCGGCGAGCCTATGATTCTGCGGACGGTCCGGACATTTCAGAATTGCGGCGCCATCAAGGAAATCGTCATTGTAACCCGGGAAGACCTGATTCTCCCGATTACGGAGCTTTGCGGCGGCTTTGATAAGGTCCGGGCTGTGGTCCGGGGCGGAGATTCCCGCCAGGCCTCGGTGAAGCTGGGGTTGTCGGCGTTCACGGACAAAATGGAACTGGCGGCGGTCCACGATGGTGCCCGGCCGTTGGTTTCCGAGGCGGTGATTGACCGGACGATCCGGGCAGCCCACACCTACGGCGGAGCCGCGCCGGTGGTTTCCGTAAAGGATACCATCAAGGTGTTCGAGGGTGGCTTTATTGCCTCCACGCCTGACCGGGAGACATTACGGGCGGTGCAGACGCCCCAGGTGTTTGATCTGGATCTGCTCCGGGGCGCCCTGGAAAAGGCCGATCAGGACGGCGCGGCTGTGACGGATGACTGCTCTGCCGTTGAACGGCTGGGGCTTAAGATCCGCCTGGTGGAAGGGGAGGAGCGAAACCTGAAGGTGACCACACCGATGGACCTGAAGATCGCGGAAATGCTGCTGGAGGAAGAACCATGAGAATTGGACACGGCTACGACGTACATGCCCTGGTTCCGGGCAGAAAGCTGATCCTGGGCGGGGTGGAGGTTCCCTATGAATTGGGACTGGAGGGACACAGCGACGCGGATGTACTGCTTCACGCGGTGATGGATGCGCTGCTGGGTGCCGCTGGCCTGGGGGACATCGGCCTGCATTTTCCGGATACGGATATGCGCTACAAAGGGGCGGACTCCCGAAAGCTTCTGGAGGCAGTGGGTGAAAAAATCGGGAAGGCGGGCTATCGGGTGGGCAACATCGATGTGACCATGATTGCCCAGAAGCCCAAGCTGCGTCCCTTTATCGGCACCATGCAGGAGAACATTGCCCATACCCTGGGAATGGATCCGGGCCGGGTGAATGTAAAAGCAACCACGGAGGAGCATCTGGGCTTTACCGGTGAAGGTAAGGGCATGGCCTGCCATGCGGTGTGCCTGCTGGAAGAAAGACAGCAAGGCTGAAAAAGGCAAAATTCGCCTCCCGGGCATAGAATGTGCCCGGGAGGTTTTGCTGTATGAATCAATATCTGATCACCTTCCGCTCGGTGACCTATGCCCAAAGGGGTGAGCGGAGTCTGACACGGCGGGGCATATCCTGCGACGTGATGCGTACACCAAAGTGGATGGAAGAGCAAGGCTGCGGCTACGGGCTGCGCCTGCGGACAGCCAATATCTACAAAAGTCTGGATGCGCTGCGGCAGGATGGCATTCTCTGGCGGAAGGTATACGCCTACAGCCGGGACGGCAGGGCGGAGGAACTGACCCTATGATCTATCTGGACAACGGGGCAACCTCCTTCCCCAAACCGCCGGAGGTCATCGGGGCGGTGACGCGGGCACTGGAACAGGGGGCCAACCCCGGGCGCGGAGGCTATGGAGCGGCCATGGAGGCGGCCCGTGTGGTGTTTGACTGCCGGGAGGCAGCGGGAAAACTGTTTCACTGCAAGCCGGAACAGGTGGTGCTGACCTCCAACTGCACCCATGGGCTGAACATTGCCATTGGAAGTCTGGTAAAACCCGGGGCAAGGGTACTGATTTCCGGTTTTGAACACAATGCGGTAACAAGACCCTTATATGCCCGGCAGGCGGATATTCGGATCGCGGGGAAACAATTGTTTTCCTGGGAGGAACTGCTGGACGATTTCCGGCGGGAACTGAAAAAAGGGGTGGACGCGGCGGTTTTTACCCATGTATCCAATGTGTTCGGCTATATTCTCCCGGTGGAAGAAATGGCGGGGCTGTGCCGTCAGGCAGGCGTTCCGTTCATTGTGGACGCGGCCCAGAGCGCGGGCTCGCTGGATGTGGATATGACCGGCTGGGGAGCGGACTACATTGCCATGCCGGGGCACAAGGGACTGCTTGGCCCCCAGGGGACGGGACTGCTTTTGTGCGGGAATCCGGGAAGACCTCTGCTTTTCGGAGGCACGGGCAGCCAGTCCAGGTCCCGGGAAATGCCCCGGGATCTGCCTGAGCGGCTGGAAGCCGGGACCATGAATGTTCCCGGGGCTGCCGGACTGGGAGCGGGACTGCGGCTCATTCAGCGGAAGGGAATCCGGAACATCTTTGACCGGGAGCACCGTCAGGCCGCTGCCTGTGCCCGTCAATTGAAGGAGCTGGGGCTGCGGGTCTTTTCCGGCCCCCATCAGGCGGCAACGGTTTCTTTTCAGGCCCGGGAGGACTGCGAGACCCTGGCGGATTACCTGGGAAAGCAGGATATTGCCGTCCGGGCGGGACTGCACTGCGCCCCCCTGGCCCATGAAAGTGCCGGGACCATTGAAAAGGGAACGGTGCGGGTAAGCTTCGGACACACCGCCTCGGACGACCAGCGAAATGCGCTGATCGCAGCTCTGGAAAGACGGAGGAGAAGCGGGGGAAGGCTTTAGAGCCATCCCCTTTTCTCTTGCGAAAAAGAGAAAAAGTGGTATAATAGCCACTGTTAAGATACAAAAGAGGTGGATTCGTTGAAAAGAATTATGAAATATATGCACGGTTATGAAAAACAGTGCATTCTTGGCCCGCTTTTCAAGCTCTTAGAAGCGGCACTGGAGCTGCTGGTGCCTCTGGTGGTGGCCAGTATCGTGGACCAGGGCATCGGCCTTGGAGACCGGTCCTACATCCTGCGGATGTGCCTGGTGATGATCGGCCTGGGCCTGGTTGGCCTGGCGTGTTCGGTAACGGCCCAGTTCTTTGCTGCCAGGGCGGCGGTGGGCTTCTGCACCAGGCTGCGCCACGCGCTTCTGGAGCATATACTGGGACTGAGCTACACCCAGATCGACACCATCGGCACGTCTACCCTGATCACCCGGATGACCTCCGATGTGAATCAGGTGCAGAGCGGCGTAAACCTGTGCCTGCGACTGCTGCTGCGGTCTCCCTTTGTTGTGTTTGGAGCCATGATCATGGCCTTTACCATCGATGCTCAGGCGGCGCTGGTGTTTGCGGGGGTGATCCCGGTGCTCTGCGTGATTGTGTTCGGTATTATGCTGATTACAATGCCCAAGTACAAGCAGGTGCAGGCCGGTCTGGACCAGGTGACCTCCGCTACCCGGCAGAATCTGACCGGCGTGCGGGTGCTGCGGGCCTTCTGCAAGGAAGACAGCGAGGTGAAAAGCTTCTGCGACAAGACCCAGGAACTGACCCGCCGTCAGCTGCTGGCAGGACGGATCTCCTCGCTTATGAACCCTGTAACCTATGTGGTCATCAATTTCGCGATTGTGATTCTGGTGCAGGTGGGCGCTCTGAAGGTGGATGGCGGTATCCTGACCCAGGGACTGGTGATCGCACTGTACAACTATATGTCCCAGATTCTGGTGGAACTGATCAAGATGGCCGACCTGATCATCAACATGACCAAGGCGGCTGCCTGCGCGGACCGGATCGGCGCCGTGCTGGAGGTGAAAAATGACCAGCAGGACGGCACATGTCAGAGCCGCTCCCTCGGGGGGGCTGTGGAATTCCGGAATGTCTGTGCCCGGTATGCCGGTGCCGGCGAACCATCTCTGACGGACATCAGCTTCCGGGCAGAGCCGGGCCAGACTGTGGGCATTATCGGCGGCACCGGTTCCGGAAAGACCACCCTGGTCAATCTGATCCCGAGACTTTATGACGCGGCCCAGGGCCAGGTCCTGGTGGATGGCCGGGATGTGAAAGAATACAAAACGGAAGCGCTCCGCCGGGAAATCGGTGTGGTGCCCCAGAAGGCGGTGCTGTTCCAGGGCACCATTCGGGAAAATCTCCTGTGGGGAAACCCGGATGCCACGGAGGAGGACCTCTGGCAGGCGCTGAAGGTCGCCCAGGCGGAGGAAGTGGTAAAGGGGAAGACCCTCCGGCTGGAGGAACCGGTGGAACAGGGGGGCATGAACTTCTCTGGCGGCCAGCGTCAGCGACTGACCATTGCCCGGGCGCTGGTGCGCAAGCCGAAGATCCTCATACTGGACGACAGCGCTTCGGCCCTGGACTACGCCACGGATGCCAAACTGCGCATGGCCATTCGGGCCATGGAACAGCCGCCCACCACCTTCATCGTTTCCCAGCGGGCGGCTTCCGTGCGGTTTGCGGACGAGATCCTGGTGCTGGATGATGGCTGTATGGTTGGCCGGGGCACCCATGATGAATTGCTGAAATCCTGCCCTGTATATCAGGAAATCTACTATTCCCAGTTTCCCAAGGAGGTGACCGGCAATGGCTGATGAGAAGCAGATGACAACGCTGAAAAAGGTCCTGCACCGAATCAAACCCTATACCCCCGGCATAGTATTGTCCCTGTGCAGCGCGGCGGTATCCGTCATAATGTCCCTGTATATTCCGGTGCTCATTGGCCGGGCCATTGACTGCATTGTGGAGGCAGGCCGTGTGGATTTTGCCCGGATGGGCAGCCTTTTGACCCAGGTGGTGCTGTGCGCCCTGGCTGCGGGTCTGGTGCAGTGGGGCATGCGGGAAATCAACAACCGCATTACCTTCCAGGTGACAAGAGACATCCGGAATGAGGCATTCCGGCATATCCAGGTGCTGCCTCTGAGCTATCTGGACAGCCATCCCCAGGGGGAGCTGGTAAGCCGGGTTATTACGGATGTGGATACCTTCGCGGACGGCCTGCTGATGGGCTTTACCCAGTTTTTTACGGGCATCATGACCATTCTGGGAACCCTCATCATTATGCTCACCATTCACCCGGCAATCGCGCTGGTGGTGATCCTGGTAACGCCCCTTTCTCTGTTGGTGGCGGGCTTCATTGCCAAGCGGACCTATTCCATGTTTACCCTGCAAAGCGCTACCCGTGGGGAGCTGACGGGCATTATGGACGAGGCAGTGGGGGAAATCAAGGTGGTGCGGGCCTTTGGCCACGAGAAGGCATCCCTGTCTCAATTCGATGAAGTGAATGAGCGGCTGGAAAAGGCTTCCTTACAGGCGGTGTTCTTCTCTTCTCTGACCAATCCCTGTACCCGATTTGTGAACAGCGTTGTTTATGCTTTGGTGGCCCTCACGGGAGCTCTTTTCTGCCTGGCGGGGGGGATTACCGTGGGCAGCCTGACCATCCTGCTGAACTACGCCAACCAGTACACCAAGCCCTTCAACGAGATTTCCGGCGTGGTCACGGAATTGCAGAATGCTCTGGCTTGCGCCGGACGGGTGCTGGATCTGATTGAGGCCCCGGCGCGTTCCGTAGAACCGGCGGAGCCGAAGAAGCCCGGAAAAGTGGAGGGCAGCCTGGAAATCCGGAACCTGAAATTCTCCTATACGCCGGACAAGCCGCTGATTGATGACTTCCATCTCAGCGTGAAGCCCGGCCAGAGAATCGCCATTGTAGGGCCTACGGGCTGCGGAAAAACCACCTTTATCAACCTTTTGATGCGCTTTTATGACCCCCAGGGCGGCAGCATTTGCCTGGATGGCGTGAATACTCTGGATATGACCCGCAGGGATCTGCGGCGCAGTGTCGGTATGGTGCTTCAGGATACCTGGCTGAAGGCCGGCACCATCCGGGAGAACATTGCCATGGGCAAGCCCGATGCATCCATGGAAGAAATCATTGCCGCCGCCAGGCAGGCCCACGCCCACAGCTTTATCAAGCGGCTTCCTCAGGGGTACGATACCCCCATCGGCGAATCCGGCGGCTCCCTGTCCCAGGGACAGAAGCAGCTGCTGTGCATTGCCAGAGTCATGCTGTGTCTTCCGCCCATGCTCTTCCTGGACGAGGCGACTTCCTCCATCGACACCCGTACCGAGGTCCGGATTCAAAAGGCCTTTGATACCATGATGCAGGGACGGACCACCTTTATTGTGGCCCACCGGCTCAGCACCATTCGGGAAGCGGATGTCATCCTGGTCATGAAGGACGGTCACATCATCGAGCAGGGCAATCACCAGATGCTTTTGGAAAAAGGCGGCTTCTACGCCAATCTATACGAAAGCCAGTTCGCGCACTGAGAAACAGACACCTCCCCGCTTTCCGTTTTGGAAAGCGGGGAGGTGCGTTTGGTGACAATCGGGAGCTTTTGTGAATTGACAATTGACAATGAACAATTGACAATTATGGTATCCCTTCGGGATGATTCAACAAATTGGTTAGCAAGTCCGGTAAATACCCAAAAAACTTCTCGTTTTATTCATCCCCGGAGGGGATTCCTTCATTGTCAACTGTCAATTGTCAATTGCAACTGAGCTTAATCCTTCTTCCGTTCACTTGCCGCCGTAAAGACCAGCCGCCGTTTCGCATGGAAACGGCGGCTTTGGTTTAGGCTATGGTAAAGTTGTTGGTGGCGACGGGGGAGCCGTTGAAGTAAACGGTTACGCTGTAGTCGCCGGACTCGGTGGGAGCCTTGGGCAGATTCAGCTCGCCCAGCTTGTAGTCTCCATCGAAGAACAGGTCATACCAGTCAAGGGTTTCCTCGGACACAAGGGCGGGGATGGGCTCTCCGTCTCGATCCCGGAACACATACATAACCTTGATGTCCTCGTGCTCCACATAGAATTTCACGGTGGACTCCAGCACCATGGACATCTTGTCACCGGACTGGAACTTGTCGGTGTAATCCTCCGCACTCAGGTCATCCGCCAGCCACTTGACAGCGTTTGGTGTTTTCAGCAGCCTGGACTGAATTTTGTCCGCAGACAGACCCTGGGTGGAGAAAACACCGGCTTGCATGGTGGTGTAGCTCTGGGTGTTGTTGAAGACGGAGGTGTCATCGCCGACCTGAATCGTCAGATGATAGGTTGTGTCAGGAATTCTGGGGGAGATGGAGCCGCTGGATTCGCTGCACTTGATCACACTGGAGGATTCGGAATCATTCAGGGAGTACATCAGCAGCCAGCCGTCTTCCGGAGCTTTCCCTTCAAAGGTCCAGCTCACATCCAGGGTGCCGTTTTCGGATTCCTGAATGTCGTAAGAAGCGATGGTAATGGGGTTGGCGGAGATGGTCAGCCGGGTGGGCTCAGTCATACCGGAGGGAGTAACCTCAATGGTGTAAGCCTTGTCGTTGGTGGTCTTCTTGAAAGTGGCAATGGTGCCGGTAACGGTCTGGCTTTCATCATAGCCGTCAGCATAGCAGCGGACATTCCAGCTGCTCACATTGGCGTTGGCGGGAGCCTCCCAGCCGATGGTGAGATCGCCGCCCAGACGGGAAAGCACTTCCAGATTGTTGGCGGTGATCAGGCTGACAACCTTGAATTTTACACTGGTCTGGCCGCCCAGGTTGGAATTGTCGGAGGTGGTCAGACGGAAGGTGTATTCCTTGCCCACGGTGAGACCCTTCAGCGTCACGGTGTGACCGGTGAAGTTCTGGATGATGTTGTCCTCGCCCTCACAGGTGGCAGAAACCACCCATTCCTCGGGCTCGTGACCATTTACGGTCAGGTTCAGCAGCACATAGCCTTCTTCCTGACCGGACATGGCGGTAAAGCTGACAATTTCAGTCTGACCTTCTGTGGTGAATACGTCGGAAACCTGGCCGGTAAGCTTGTGCAGACCGTTTACGGTGACCAACACATTGTACAGGGAATTGGGGGTGAGGTCCGTAAAGATAGCCTGTCCGTTTTCCACGGAGCTGGTTTTGCTGTTGCCGTAGACATCGGTGCAGTGAACGGTCAGCAGGCTGTCGGCCACCGGTGTGGACACGGTGACGGTCATCTCGTTCTGGGTGCCGGTAATGGCAATGCTGTCCACGTTCTGCAGGTAGAAGTTGTTGTAGAACCAGTAAGAGAACCCGCCGACGGCGCAGCCCAGAACCAGAATGATCAGAAGGACCAGAGGACCCTTGCTGCGTCGGTTTTTGGTGATGTCAACAGGCTGAACACTCTCCATGACGGGCTTTTTGACAGGCCGGGGCGTCATGGTGGGGTATTTCTGTTTGGGCCTCAGGATGTCGCTGACTTCATTGAGCTCGCTGTCCAGGTCGAATTCCGGAACATCGGTTTCGGAGGGAACCACGGGAAACAGAATATCGGTTTCCTCCGGCTGAAGGGACTCCTGAGGCTCGGGATCCGGAGCAACGGCTACGGCGCCCGGGGTGAACCGCATGGTTGACTGAGCCAGCATATCAGGCTCCTGGGTGGCAACAGGTGCCGGCTGGGGGATCTCCATCCGGATGGTGGAATCCGCTGCCACCGGTTCGGAGGGGGCCTGCGCCTGAACCGCGGGTTCTTCCGGAAGCTGCGCGGGCGTCTCCGGGGCGGGAGCTTCCTCCCAGGGCGTTTCCTGCGATGCGGCGGCGGGCACAACCGGCGCCGGCTGGGACAGGGGGGTGTCGTTTACGGATCCGGTCTGCATATAGGCAACCACAGCCTGACCGAATTCCGTGGGAGATGGCCAGCGGTCCTCGGGTTTTGGAGCACAGGCTTTCAGGATAATGGCGGCCATGCCCTCGTCGGCCATGGCCGGGGCAGGCAGAGGCTTCGTTGGATCCTCCGGCAGGGTGGGCAGCTGACCGTTGTTAAACAGACGGTACAGGATCATACCCAGCGCGTAGGTGTCCAGTGTTTCGTTCAGGGCGGACATGGGGTCCTTCACTTCGGGAGCGGTGTACTCACTGATAAACCGCTCGGGCATGGAGCTGTAGGCCAGGTACTTCATGGATACAAAGCCCAGATCCGCGATTTTAAAGTGGGTGCCGTCCTCCACCATGATGTTGGAGGGCTTGAGATCGATGTACAGGTATCCGGCCCGGCGGCACAGGGACAGGGCCGCGCACATATCCAGAGCAAGATTTACGGCCTGCAGATGGGTGATGGCTGTGCGGCGGATGGCCTTTTCCAGTGTGCGGCCGTATTTGCTGACCAGGTATACCTGATAGCCCAGCCGGTTGGTCTTCATGGGAACGACCTGCCAGTCTTCATAGCAGGCAAAGCCGTCCAGCTTGGCCATGCTGGTAAGGAATGCTGCTTCGGCAGCGGTATCATCCGCCTGCTGGCGGAAATAGTCCAGCGCGGCGGCGGGGTCGCTGTAGGCACCGGCTACAAGCAGGGCATCCAGTTGAACCTGGGACGCAGGCATGGACAGAACTTTTACGATATATTTCTGATCGGAATTCTCCTTCATGGCCGGGTGACAGCTGACACCCGGACGCTCGGACATGGGGGCCCCGAGGACGAACCCATCGAGCAGCGGAGAGACCAATGCTTCTTCGGACATTTTTATCGCCTCCTTGACCCACATATCATAAAATAAAATAACCAAAAAATCAACACTTTTATTAGGAGAAACTACAAAACCTTCTTTTTCGACCAGAGAATCTTGACGCAGAGTGATCATTTTCGGGGCACGGGCCTTCCTGGGTGACAGGGGAAGAAAAAGGGGGAAATTTTCCATTGTGTTTTTTGACGACATCCCCTTGTATTCTTGATGGAAAGGTGTTATAATTCGACAATAATAGAGAGAATATATCTATGGGTGGTTTTCTGCCGGAAAATGGCCCATGGCAAGGAGGAATATCCATGAACAGAATTACTTGTGAAGTCTGCGGTACTGCCTTCCAGGATACGGCATCCTGCTGCCCGATCTGCGGCTGGTCACCGAAGGGTGCGTCGCCTCAGGCAAACATGGATGATGTAGACCTGGGAGAATTTGACCTGGGTGAAGAGAAGGTGGCTGACCGCGCACATAGCAGACCTGCCGGTGCATCCGCCCAGCAGAGCCGCCGGATTTTTGACTTTGACGAAGCCAATGGGGCGCACGTGGCCGCTGCCGATACGGATGACGATGATACCGCCTACTACGGCGGTCAGCCTGTGGCGGAGGAATCCCGGCAGCTCAATACGGGGCTTGTGGTGGTGCTGGTGGTGTTTATTGCGCTGGTGCTGCTGGCCACAGGCATTCTGGTGGTAAAATTCCTGCTGCCCAAGAAGGACAGTGCCAAGAAGGAAACCACGCCGCCTACCGTGCTTGCTGAAACTGTGGAGACGGTTCCCACCGAGGAAGAGATTACGGAGGCGCCCTCCGTTCCCTGCACCAGTTTGTTTGCGCCCAATGTGGAGACCCTGACCGCTGCCGGTGAGATGTGGCGGCTGAACGTAAAGGTGTCTCCCGAAGATACCACCGACGAGATTACCTATGTTTCCGAGAATGAAGCGGTGGTAACGGTGGGCGTGGACGGCACGCTGACCGCTGTGGGTGACGGCAGCACCAACGTGGTCATCACCTGCGGCAGCCAGCAGGTCAAGTGCCCCGTTACCGTTGCCATCGTGACGGAGCCGCCTACGGAAGCAACGGAGGCAACGGAAGCAACGGAAGCAACGGAAGCCGGCGGGGAAGCCACTGAGGAGACCAGGGATCCCAGCACCGTAACTCTGAAGCTGAACCGTACGGATATGACCTTCGGCAAGCTGGGCGTTTCCTATACCCTGAAGCCGGAGAACGGTCTGACCGCGGAGGAAGTGACCTGGAGGACCAGCGATTCCTCCATCGCCAATGTCAACAACGGCGTGGTAACTGCTATGGGCCGTGGCGTTGCCAAGATTACCGCCAAGTATGGCGATCAGGTGGTCACCTGCATCGTCCGCTGCAAGTTCTGACGCGCCAACAGGTAGAAAAGCAACAAATCCCACCGGG
>JAXEMQ010000164.1:0-9623 GCA_034099845.1 Faecousia sp. | reverse complement strand
TCGATTTCAGATCATCCTGTATTTCACAAATTCTTACTTCTTCTCAATTACTTCCAGGCCGCCCAGGTACTTGCGCAGCACTTCGGGCACCACCACGGAGCCGTCGGCTCTCTGGTTCTGCTCCACCATGGCCGGGAAAATTCGGGAGGTGGCCAGACCGGAGCCGTTCAGGGTGTGCATGAATTCGATCTTGCCGTCGGCGCGGCGGAACCGCATATTGCCCCGGCGGGCCTGATAATCTCTGGCGTTGGAAACGGAGGAAACCTCCTTGTAGCCGTTCATGGAGGGAATCTGGATCTCAATGTCGTAGGTCCGGGCCATGGAGGCAGAGCAGTCACCGGCAGCCAGCTTCACGGTGCGGAAGTGGAAGCCCAGGTCCTTCACCAGGTTTTCCGCCTTGTGGACCAACTCCTCAAAGGCCGCATCGGAATCCTCGGGACGGGTAAACTGGAACATTTCCACCTTATTGAACTGATGTCCCCGAACCATGCCCCGCTCGTCGGCACGGTGAGAACCGGCTTCCCGGCGGAAGCAGGGCGTGTAGGCAAAGAATTTCTTGGGCAGATCCGCTTCGGTCAGAATCTCATCCCGGTAGACGGAGGCCAGGGCAGCCTCGGCAGTGGGCAGCATATAGTGGATACGGTCATCGGTGGGGTTGGCGATCTTGTAGACCTCGTCCGCGAATTTGGGGAACTGGCCCGCGGTTTCGCCGCACTGGTACTCCAGCATATGGGGCGGCAGGATGAACTCATAGCCGTCGGCAATGTGGCAGTCGATGAAGTAGTTCAGCAGTGCCCACTCCAGTCTGGCGCCCAGGCCGGTGTACATCCAGTTGCCTGTACCGGCCAGCTTGACGCCACGCTCGTAGTCAATGAGTCCCAGATCCTGGCACAGATCCACATGGTGCTTGGGGGTGAAATCAAACTTGTGGGGCTCGCCGAAATACTTCAGGGGCTGGTTGTTCTCCTTTCCCCCGGGAAGCAGGTCCGGATCCGGCAGGTTGGGCAGGCTCAGCATGGCGGTACGGTATTCTGCCTGGACTTCATCCAGCTTCTTGGCGTCCTCGGCCATCTGGGCCTTCAGCTGTGCCATCTCAGCAAAGATGGGGGCCACGTCTTTTCCTGCCTTCTTCAGTGCGGGAATTTCCTTGGAAACCTTGTTTTGCTGTGCCTTCAGGCTTTCGGTGGCTGCGATCAGCTTCCGGCGCTGCTCATCCAGCTCCAGAATTCGGTCTACGGTTGCGTCGCAGTCCACTTCCTTTGCCTTGAAACCGGCCTTGACCGCTTCGGGGTTTTCCTTAATACGTTTGATGTCGATCATGTTTCTTACCTCTTTTTTATTTTTGCAGTTTCATCAGGGCATCCAGCAGAATCTGCAGATCCTCCTGACCGTAGAACTCCAGTTCAAAATGGCCTTTGCGTTTGCCATTGACGATTTTTACGCCCCGACCCAGGTGTTTGCTGAGATTCTTTTCGCATTCGGCCACGTAATCCACTTCCATTGTGACCGGGGGGCTCTTCACCGGCTCCTTTGTCATGTTCTTGCACAGCAGTTCGGCCTGTCGGACGGACAGTCCCAGGGCGATGATCTTCTGGGCGGCCTCCAGCTGTTTCTTTTCGTTCTTCAGCTGCAAAACCGCTCTGGCATGCCCTGCCGTCAGCTGGCCCTCCCGCAGCTTGTCCAATACCGGTTGGCTCAGACCCAGCAGCCGCAAAGCGTTGGCCACAGCGGGCCTGGATTTTCCCACCCGGGCCGCCGCCTCTTCCTGGGTCATGCCGTATTCCCGGATCAGGGCATCGTATCCCATGGCTTCTTCCACCGGGTTCAGGTCGGACCGCTGGAGATTCTCGATGAGGGCCAGCTCCATGGCCTTCTTGTCATCGGCTTCCATCACCACCACCGGCACCTCTGTCAGCTCCGCCAGACGGGATGCCCGCCAGCGCCGTTCACCGGCGATGATCTGATAGTAACCGTTTGGCATTTCCCGAACGGTCAGGGGCTGAATGATGCCGTGGGTCCGAATGGATTCCGCCAGCTCCTCCAGCTCTTCCGGGTCAAAATCCCGCCGGGGCTGATCCGGATTGGGCTCAATTTTGTGCAGCGGCAGGGTTTTCAGGCCGCTCTGCACAGCCGGTTCCTCCGTAAAGTCTCCCAGCAGCGCCCCCAGGCCCTTACCCAGGCCCTTTTGTGATGCCATAGTATGCCTCCTTCGTCGGCAATTGGCAATTGACAATTGATAGTTGAGAATTGACAGTTCTGATTGCCATTACACCGTGTCATTGCGAGGCAGTACGCACACTGCCGTGGCAATCCCCCGGTTTTTATATACTGGTGAACAACCCACCGTTCTTTTTCATACCCCCGAAGGGGATTCCATCATTGTCAATTGTCAATGATCCATTGTCAATTGTTCTACAGTTTCTTTACAACTTCCTCGGCCATTTCCTTATAGGCAGCGCTGCCCCGGCTGAACTTGTCGTAGGCCATTACCGGCAGGCCGTGGCTGGGTGCCTCCGCCAGGCGCACATTTCTGGGCACCACGGTTGTCAGAACCTTCCCCGGGAAGTGCCGCCGCACCTCCTGCGCCACCTGGGCGGAGAAGTTGGTTCTTCCGTCATACATGGTCAGCACCACGCAGAAGATCTCCAGGGCCGTGTTCAGCCTTCTTTTGACGGTCCGCAGGGTTGCCATCAGGTCACTGAGGCCTTCCAGTGCGTAGTATTCGCATTGCACAGGAACCATAATGCCGTCCGCCGCGCAGAGGGCATTGAGGGTCAGCAGCTCCAGAGAGGGCGGGCAGTCCACAAAGATCACATCGTATTGGTCCTTCACCGGTTCCAGTGCCGCTTTCAGCTGGTGCTCCCGGTCAGAAGCGCCGATCAGCTCGACTCCGGCACCGGCCAGATCCGCCGAGGAGGGCAGCACATCCCCAAATCTGGTACTGACGATGGCGCTTTCCGCAGGAATGCCGTTGATGGTCACGTCATAGCTGGAGTATTTGATTTTTCGCTTGTCCACACCCATACCGGATGTGGCGTTTGCCTGTGGGTCAAAGTCGCAGAGCAGCACCTTTTTCCCAAGGTCGTGGAGGGCCGCCGTCAGGTTTACGGCGGTGGTGGTTTTTCCCACGCCGCCTTTTTGGTTGACGATGGCGATTATTTTGCCCATTTCTTGCTCCTCTCATTCTTTTTGCAGTCCCTTTCCGGCTGCGGTTCTATTGTTTCATGTGAAACAGAGCTTTCTAACCGGCTGTCCATGCCGGATATGTTTCACGTGAAACATCATTCCGTCGGCAGCGGATCCGTGGGGGATGTGGTGCCGACCGTGGAATAGTTCTGACCCAAAGCGGGCTTCTGCCGCCTGAACATCAGAAAAACACAGGCAGAAGTCAAAAGCAGCACCAGTACAAAAAGTACAGTGGAAAGAATCCGGCTTTTGCGGAGCTGGCTTTTGGTTTGCTCCAGCTTTTCTTCCGTGGAAAGGCCGCGCTTTTTTACAGAGGATCTGCGGGCAGACTCCCCTCTGCGGGGAAGCACCAGAACCGCATCAACGGGCAGGGGCTGTTTTTCCATCTCCCTCAGGCAGTCGGGACAGAAAGATTGTCCTTCCTCCACCTGAACGCCGCATTTCAGGCAATTCACGCCCTTCACCCCCCAAACAAGAATGTTGCACCTATTCTACAACAGAATGGATCATTCGTAAAGAGGGGGAAGAAAAAAAGTGTGCGAAGAAAATCCTGCGTTTGATCAACAAAAGTTCCTTTTGTGAATTGACAATTGAGAAATCCCATCTTGGGATAAAAATGATTGTGAAATAGAATGTTTTTTATGTATTTACCGGACTTCCTAACCAATTTATTTGAATTCATCCCGAAAGGATGCCAAACTTTTAATCGTCAACTGGGCTGAATCCAACATTTCCCCATTAGGGCAACACCGCACAATGGGAACTGCGAGCTTCAGCGGATCTTTTGGCCCAATCGTGCAGTATGAAAAATGGGGAATACATCCAGTATTCCCGCATTTTCCATACTTTCGCCTGGGTCAAAACACTGGCCGAATCTCCTTGCCCCATTATGCGGTGCTGCCCTAAAAAACGTGTTTTCGGTCATAAGACGTTCATATCTGACAATTATGCTGAAGTGAAAGGGGGACGGGAATGTGTTTGGCTATATCACGGCAAATCCGGAGGAATTGACTGAGGCCCAGCGTTCCCGCTACACTGGGGTCTACTGCGGCATCTGCCGGGAAATTGGCACCCGAAGCTCCCAGCTTTCCCGACTGGGTCTGCGTTACGATATGGCCTTCCTGGCGCTGCTGCTCATGAGTCTGTATGAGCCCCGGGAGGAGCAGAGGGTCTTTCGCTGCCCAGTACATCCCATGAAAAAAAGGAGCCTTGTGAGCTGCGAAATCCTTTCCTACACGGCCGATATGAATGTGGCGCTGGCCTACTGCAAGAGCCTGGACGATTGGCAGGATGAAAAAAAGCTGACGGCCAGGTGGTTTTCCTCCTGCCTGGAGCCCCATTACCGCAGGATCTGTGAAGCCTATCCCAGACAGTGCGGCGTGATCCGGGAGAGCCTTGCCCAGCTGGCCGTGCTGGAAGAGGAGGGCTGTCCGTCACCGGACAGGCCCGCGGCGGTATTCGGAAAGCTGATGGCAGAGCTCTTTGTATGGAAGCAGGACCGGTGGGAAACGGATCTGCGGGGGATGGGAGACGCCCTGGGCAGATTCGTCTATTTTGTGGACGCGGTGCTGGACAGGCAGGAGGACCGGAAAACAGGGAATTACAATCCCTTCCTGCTTGGGCCCTGGCAGCCCCGGGAGCTGGAGAAAATCCTTTTGCTCACCATGGGCAGAGCTACGGCTTACTATGAAAAACTGCCCCTTGTCCAGGACAAGGAGCTTCTGGATCAAATTCTCTACAGCGGTGTCTGGATCCGCTACCGGGAGAAAAACCGAAAGGAGGGCAAGCCCAATGATCGATGATCCCTACAGCGTCCTGGGACTTGGCCGGGATGCCACCGATGAAGAAGTGAAGCAGGCCTACCGCCGTCTGGCGAAGAAATATCATCCGGATCTCAATCCCGGGGACCAGGAAGCCGCCAGGAAAATGCAGCAGGTGAACGAGGCCTATGATCAGATCAAGAATCCGGAGAAATACGCCCGGCAGGCGGCCTCCGGCAGTCAGGGCGGCGGCTACAATCCCTATGGCGGCTGGGGTTACGGCGGGAGCTATGGCGGCACAGGCTACAGCCGGAGCCAGGAGCCCCAGGATGCCTACCAGCAGTCCGCCTATCAGTATATCCGCTTCGGAAGATACCAGGAGGCCCTCAACACACTGGAAAACTGCCGGGAACGCAACGCCCGGTGGTATTATCTCAGCGCCCTGGCCAACAACGGTCTGGGCAACCAGGTGACGGCTTTGGAGCATATCCGCAGGGCCGTCAGCATGGAGCCGGACAATCAGGAATACCTGTGGACGCTGAATCAGATGGAGCATGGGGATGCTTCCTACCGGCAGAAGGCCGGCGGCTACAGAGGCTTCGAGTTCGGCGGGGACATCTGCTCCCGGCTGTGCCTGTGCGGTATCGTCAATATGATGTGCCCCGGCGCGGGGTGGTTCTGCTGTATTTAAGCACAGGGAGAGCTGCGAGAGGGCGCCTTCGTGAATTGTCAATTCCCTAAATCCTTCTTTATCCGAAAAACCCGCCTGACGGTTTGGCGAAACCGTCAGGCGGGTTTTTCAGATTTCCTTATACATTGCGCTGGCATCGTCTTTTTTTACGGTTTCCGCTACCTGCAGCACCTCTACCGCAAGGGTCCGGGTGCCCAGGGCGATTTCCAAACGGTCTCCCACCTTTACGTCGTAGCTGGCCTTTACCACCCGACCGTTGACGCTGATGCGGCCATTGTCGCAGGCTTCGTTGGCAACGGTGCGGCGCTTGATGAGCCGGGAAACCTTCAGATATTTGTCAAGACGCATGCTTTACTTCCTCACGGTGTCCTTCAGCACCTTGCTGGGCTTAAAGGAGGGAACCTTGGTCTCGTCAATCTGCATGGGCAGCTTGGTGTGGGGATCCCGGCCGATGCGGGCCTTGCGCAGCTTGGTCTCAAAGATGCCGAAGCCGCTGAACTGCACCTTTTCCCCCTGAACCAGGGCGGCGGTAATGGTATCCAGGGCGGCATTGACAAAACGTTCGGTGTCCTTGCGGGAAAGACCGGTTTTCTCAGAAACCGCGGCGATAAATTCGGGTTTATTCATAAAAAGCATTTCCTCTCTTTGCTGGTGTTTTCTGCTATTAAGATTAACATAATACCAGGAAAAATGCAAGAGTCGGAAGGAAAAAAAGAGAAAATTTTTTTGCCCCTTGGGCCCGGTTTGGGAAGAAGTCCGGCTGCCCGGCTGAGGCTCCCCAAAACCCCGCCGCGTTTGGCGGCGGGGAATGGGATTACAGTCTGAGAAGCCTGGCCAGCTTTTCGCCCTTGGGCAGCAGCAGGCAGTCTTCCCTCTTTATGACCTTCAGGAATATGATGGCAGCCCCGTAGACAACGCAGCCCACAGCCACCGGCACTGCGCACAGAAGCAGTCTGCTGGTGATGCCCAGCCGCGCCAGGAAGAACCAGCTGCCGAAGGCAAAAGCGCCCATGAGAAGGCCCGCCAGCAGAGGCCGGAGCACATTTTTGAGAATGGCCGGGGGCTCATCCAGCAGAGACCGGAGGGAGAGAAGATTGAGGATGGAAATGATCACATAACAGGTCAGGTTGCTGATGGGCGCGCCCACCACGCCGATGGAAGGTATGCCGGAGAGCACATACACCGAGATCAGCCGAACCACACCGGCGGAAACCATGTTCACAACGGGACGGGTCACATGGCCGTGGGCCTGCATGATGGCGGTGGTTACCAGCACAATGGCGTTGAAGAAGACGCAGATGCCCAGAATGGTCATCAGCCTGGTGGCCAGATCCAGCCGTTCCCCGGTGTAGCCCCCCAGCAGGGCGGTAATGGGCCGGGCCAGCACCGCCAGACCGATGGCGCAGGGAATGGCCAGAAGTCCGGTGAGCCGGGCGGCGGACTCCTCCGTGCCCTGGGCGCCCAGCTTGTTTCCTACGGTGATCTGGGCAGTGATGGCGGGTATGATGCTGACGGTGATGGGGGTAATGAAGGCACAGGGCATATTGAAGATGGTCTGGGTCATCACATGGATGCCCCGCATGGTGTCGGCAGCCTTCTGGGTCACGCCGGAGGCCAGCAGCTGGCCCATATAGATCTTGCTGGCCAGAGCGGTGATGATTTGCAGGCAGGCGGAGCCCAGGGTGATGGGAATGGCGATGATCAGCAGTCCCCGGGCGGTGGCCTTGAAGCTCCAGGGCTTGTCCGAAGACTGGGGAAGCTCTTTATAGTGCCTGTGGAAGCAGCCGAAGAGGTATACGGAGCTGATGAGGCAGCTGGTGGTAACGCCCAGAATGGCGCCGCCTGCGGCCAGGGGGATGGACCCGGTGGTTTTCAGCAGAAGCAGGGCGGCGGACATACCCACCACCAGCCGGATGACCGCTTCGATGACCTGGGAGACGGAGGTGGGGAGCATATTGCCCTGGCCCTGGAAGAAGCCCCGGAAGGTAGACATAATGCAGATGAGTAGCACGCAGGGGCCCAGGAAGCCGATGGCGGCCCAGGCATCGGGCTGGTTCTGGAACCGGGCCAGCTGGCGGCAGAACAGGGTCATTAAGAGGCTTCCCACAATGCCCAGGGTCAGGAAAATGCCCCGGGCGGTGGCGTAAATTCTGCGGACCTGATTGTAGTTTTCCAGAGAATTGGACTGGGAAATCATCCGGCTCATGGCCACGGGCAGACCGGCGGTGGAGATCATCAGCAGCACGTTGTAGATTTCATAGGCGGTGTTGAAGTAGCCGAAGCCCTGTTCGCCGATGATGGCGTTCAGCGGAATCTTGTAGACGGCGCCGATGATTTTGACAATGGCGGTTGCCATGGCCAGCAGCGCGGTGCCCTGAAGGAAATTCTGATTGCTTTGCTTGCGCTTATCCGACATGGTCTTCCTCCTTGGCAAAGAGCCTGGGGATGGCATAGCCGGTGAGCTCTTCCACCACGGCGTTCAGATCGATGGTGGGGAAGCGCCCATTCTGGTAGAGAATGTTTCCCCGGACCATGGTCATGGCTACGTCGCCGCCCTTGGCGGCGTAAACAAGACCGGTGATCACATTGTGGCAGGGCATCAGGTGGGGGGCGGTGAAGTCCACCAGGACAATGTCAGCGTCCATGCCCTCCTTCAGCATACCGCATTCGGCGCTTCTTCCCTGGGCCCGGGCGCCGCAGACGGTGGCCATCATCAGGGCCGCGGAGCCGGGGAGGGCGGCGGGATCACCGGTGGAGGCCCGGACGGACATAGCGGCGCCCCGCATGACCTCAAACAGATCCAGATTTCCCGCCTGAATGGCGCCGTCGGTGCCCAGGGCCACATTCATGCCGGACTTGACAAGGTCCAGAATGGGGGCGCAGCCCCGGCCGTTTTTGGCATCGGACAGGGGCAGGACCACGGCGGTGGCCTGCTTCTTCCCCAGAAGCTTTGCTTCCTCCACGCTCAGACAGCCGCAGCCGGCAGCGGTGGCGGGCACGGCGAAGAGCCGGTGGAAGTCCAGTAGCTGGCCGGGGGTCATGCCGGTGCGGTCCAGACAGGAATCCACTTCCTCCCGGTTTTCGGCCAGGTGGAGCTGCATACCCAGGTTCTGCTCACTGGCATAGCCTGCCAGCGCTTCCCACAGCCTGTAGTTGCTGGTATATTCCGCGTAGATGCCCGCATCGATGCGGATGCGGCCATGATCAAAGCCGTGCCACTTGGAAACCAGCTTTTGCAGCTCCCGGCACTGCTCGTCGGTATCAAAATCAAAATCCTCATTGGGGTCAATAAAGCGGTAGCTGGACAGGGCCAGATTGGCCTTGATTCCGGATTCCGCCACAGCCTGGGCGGTGGCACCCGGATAGTAGTAGAGGTCCGATACGGAGGTGACACCGAAGCGCAGGCACTCCGCGATGGACAGCAGCGCCGCGGCCCTGGCGCTGCGGGAATCCATCTTGTCTTCCTTCTGAAGCAGGGCCTCCAGGGCCTCTTTGCCGGTCAAATCGTCGGTGAAGCACCGCAGCACGGAGGTGGCCAGATGGGTGTGACAGTTGATGAGACCGGGCATGGCTACCATACCGGTGCCTTCGATGATGGTCTTTGGCAGTTCCTCCGGGACCTTTTTGGAGATGAACTCAATTTTTCCATCGGTAATGCCGATGTTCACGCCGAAGAGGACTTCCGTTCCGGGAGCCATGGTTACGGCGGTTACGTTGGTGATCAGTGTATCCAAAATATACTTCCTTTCAAAGAGACGGGCACTGCCCGGGACAAACCCGCTGCGGGGCTGGACGAAAAACAGGGGGGAGTTCGATTGTCAATGGTCCGCTCCCAGCTGCTCCAGCAGCCGGAAGACCTCCCGCTTCTGCTCCAGCACGGTGTCGAACTGCTCGATGTACTGCTCCGGGAATTTCGGGTTGTGGAACCGGGTCAGGCGGCCTCCCGGCAGGTTGATTTTGGTCATGCCGCCGCCGCCCAGGGAGAG
>JAXEMQ010000158.1:0-17736 GCA_034099845.1 Faecousia sp. | reverse complement strand
GAGCAGCTGAAGGGGATGCACGGCCTCAACGAGAACATCGAATACAACTGTCTGCCCGGTGCGGTGAGGTTCTACCGCAATCTGATTCTGTCCCGGAAATAAGCCTCCCTATAAAAAAGCACACGATCCGTTTTGGACCGTGTGCTTTTTTCAGGCGGTGCCGTCCGGGGGAAGCCCATTGGTCAGACGGGCCCGGTAGGCCCGGGGAGAGATTCCCCAGGTTCGCTTAAAAACGGTGGAGAAGTGGGAGGCATCCGGATACCCCAGGTGCGCGGCAATCATTTTGATGGGCAGAGATTGGTTTGCCAAAGCCTGCTTCGCGGTTTCCATCCGCAGATTCCGGATAAAGACCGCCGGGGACTTTCCGGTTTTGGAGACAAACAGTTTGTACAGATAGTTTTCGCTGATGCTGAGCGCATCGGCCATATCCCTCAGCCGGAAGTCCCGGCCCAGGTTTTCGTTGATATAGTTCATGGCTTTTCCCAGGATGTCGGTTCCACCGCTGGGCGCGGGACCATCCTGAAGCCCGGAAAACGGTTCCGAAAGTCGGGCGGTGTGCACAATGAGAATCTCAAAAAGGTTTTGTATTTCCAGTCCCGCGCCCACCGGATTCCGGATCCCGATTTCCTGAATGGTTTGCAGGACGGCAAGGAGTTCCTGATCCGGATCATACACATACTGCTCCGGAAACAGCTCCCGGAGAAAAACGCGGACCTCCTCCAGCATATCCAGCGCGCCAACCTCAAAATTCACAAACAGCAAATCCACCGGAGGGCGGCTGCCGTCGATTTCCAGAATCTGATTTGGCGGGAGATAAACCAGACAGCCCGGGGAAAGCGGGACGGACCTGCCGCCGATGCGGAGAAAGGGATTGCCGGAGACCACATAGTTCAGCCGGTGATAGAAGGAAAAACGTTCCCCGCAGGGATCGCCGGTTTGGGTGTGCACGGTGCCCCAGGAAACCGCCCGCAGGGCAAAGGAGAGAAAACGCCGGCAAAAGGGGCCGAAAGAGACGGAGCGCTTCTGAACCTGCGGAACAATTTTCTTCATTTACCAGATGGCTCCTTTTTCAGCCGAATATGTAAGAATTCCCGAAACCATTGTAATGAAAAGCACAAGTACCGCTGTGCTATAATACACCGGCGGGGAATCCGACGAAATTGATCGGATTTCCTTCGCCGAAAAACAGAACAAGGAGAATCCTATGATGAAGATGCGTAAAAAGGGATCTGCCCTGCTGCTGACCCTGCTGCTGGTTTCCGCCATGGCTGGCTGCGGCAAGACTGCCGCCCCTGCTCCCACCACCGCCCCGGCCACAACGGCCGCTGCCGGGGTGGCTACCGGTACCTATACCCTGTACAACGTCACCGGAGAAAAGCTGACGGAGCTGTATCTGTACGAAACCGGTTCCGACAAGGGCGAGAACCACATTCCCGATGGGATGAAGAACAACAAGAAGCTGGTTCTGACCTATGACGCGGCAGCCGACGCGGCTCTGACTCTGGAATATGTCACCGAGAGCGGTGCTTCCGCAAAGTTTGAGACCCTGCGCGTGGAAGAAGTCCCCATTGCCATGCAGACCGTGGACGCGGCCAGCGGCGCGACCCCCATCCGCTTCAGTGTTCCGGAGGACACCGGCAGCTACAAGCTGGTCAACACCACCGGCACCACGGTTTCTGAGCTGTATGTCTACCTGAATGGCGGCGAAAAGGGCGAGAATCTGGCGCTGAGCGGCATGGAAGACGGTGCTTCCGTGGACTTCACCATCACCGCTCCTGTGGACGCTTCCCTGACCCTGGAGTTTACCACGGAAGCCGACGGAACCAAGACCTTTGAAACCCTGCACATTGAGAATGTCACCGTCAATCTGCTGGCTGCCGACGCCATGTCCGGCGCGACCCCCATTCAGTTTGGCGCCTGATCACCGGTTCTATTCCCCATATCCTTCAAAAAGCGGCTGCCGGGTTTCGGCAGCCGTTTTTTGGCCGGACTTTTTTGGATAGATTCTTTGGCCAGTCAATATGTGCGGCCTTAATAAACCAATTCCAGCAAAGTGCGTTTGCAGAATCAAGTGAAATTTGCAAAATGGTCCGAAAAGATTTTGTTATCCGGGATACAGCTGATGGCCAGTCCCATGACCCGCGCCTGCCTGATTCTGCACTTCCGCCCACACCCATAGGGGTGCGTTCGGAAGTGCAGGGGACTCTCCCACGGCCTAAAAACAGTCCACCGGACTGTTTTTACGGCAGCAAGAGCTGCCGCCGGCCTTTCGAGTCCCATTACCCACCAAACTCCATAAAAAAAGAAGCACCAACAGGTGCTTCTGTTTTTATGGGGTGGGTAATGGGACTCGAACCCACGATCTTCAGAGCCACAATCTGACGCCTTAGCCAACTAGGCCATACCCACCATATGCACTTGCGCTGAATGGTACGCCAAGAGGGACTCGAACCCCCGACCTACTGCTTAGAAGGCAGTTGCTCTATCCAGCTGAGCTATTGGCGCGTGTCGAATGGAGCGGGTGACGGGAATCGGACCCGCGTATCCAGCTTGGAAGGCTGGTGTTCTACCATTGAACTACACCCGCAAAGCCCTGACCTGACTGATTCAGCTAGGGCATTTTACCATATTATTTTCCTGTTGTCAAGGGGGCAATTCCGGATTTTCCGGTTTTGCAATTCCGGATTTTCCGGTTTTGCCGCAAAAAGAACCGGCTCCAAACAGAGCCGGTTCCTGAGCTTACTTGGCGTATTCCACAGCCTTGGTTTCCCGAATCACATTGACCTTGATCTGGCCGGGGTATTCCAGCTCAGCCTCGATCTTCTTGGCAATGTCCCGGGCCAGAAGGATCATATTGTCCTCGGTGACCACCTCGGGCTTGACCATGATCCGCACCTCCCGGCCTGCCTGGATGGCAAAGGCCTTTTCCACGCCGGGATAGGAGCCGGTGAGCTCCTCCAGCTTCTGCAGGCGGCGGATATAGTTTTCCACGTTCTCTCTGCGGGCGCCGGGACGGGCGGCGGAGATGGCGTCGGCCGCCTGGATGAGGACGGCAATCACGGTCTTGGGCTCCACGTCGCCGTGGTGGGCCTCAATGGCGTTGATGATCACGGGATTTTCCTTGTACTTCCGGGCAAGATCGGCGCCCAGCTGTACATGGCTGCCCTCCACCTCGTGGTCAATGGCCTTGCCCAGGTCATGCAGAAGGCCTGCCCGCTTGGCCATGGCCACATCCACGCCCAGCTCGGAGGCCATCAGGCCGGCGATGTGGGCAACCTCGATGGAGTGGTTCAAAACGTTCTGACCGTAGGAGGTACGGTACTTCTGACGGCCCAGAATCTTGATGAGCTCCGGATTCAGATTGTGCACACCGGTTTCGTAGCAGGCCCGCTCGCCCTCCTCCCGGATGGTGCGGTCCACTTCCTTGCGGGCCTTTTCCACCATATCCTCGATGCGGGTGGGGTGAATCCGGCCGTCTACAATCAGCTTCTCCAGGGCCAGTCTCGCCACCTCCCGGCGGACGGGATCGAAGCTGGAAACGGTGATGGCTTCGGGGGTGTCGTCGATGATCAGGTCAACGCCGGTGATGGTCTCCAGCGTCCGGATATTCCGGCCCTCACGGCCGATGATGCGGCCTTTCATCTCATCGTTGGGCAGGGGCACCACAGAGACGGTGGTCTCGGCGGCGTGATCGGCCGCACAGCGCTGGATGGCGGTGGCGATGATCTCCCGGCCCTTTTCCTCTGCCTCGTCCTTCAGCTGCTGTTCGATCTCCTTGATCTTCATGGCGGCTTCGTGACGAACGTCGTTTTCAATGCTTTCCAGCAGATACTGCTTGGCCTGCTCCTGGGTCAGCCCGGAGAGCTGCTCCAGGGTTTCCAGCTGCTGCTGCCGGACCTTTTCGGCCTCTGCCTGGGTCTGTGCCACGGCGGCAAGGCGCCTGTTCAGGTCTTCCTCTTTCCGTTCAAAGGCTTCGGTTTTCTTGTCCAGCGTGGTTTCTTTTTGCTCAAGCCGGCGTTCCTGTTTGGTCAGTTCGGCGCGGCGTTCTTTGACTTCGCGATCGTGTTCTGTGCGGGATTTATGGATCTCGTCCTTGGCTTCCAGAAGCATTTCCTTTTTCCGGTTTTCACCGTTGCGGATGGCTTCGTTGATCAGACGGGTGGCCTCTGCCTCCGCAGAGCCGATCTCCCGTTCCGCAACCTTTTTCCGGTACAGAACACCACCGGCAAAGCAGATGGCACCTACCACAAGGAAACCCAGAACGATCAAAAGAATCGTTGTCCATTCCATAATTCCACTACGCACCTCCTTCCGTTTAATTGGCGCGGAGGGCTGCGGATTGTTCCAATGTGAAATTGTGCAATTTAAGCCCCGAAGGGCAAATCTATCGCAGAACGCCACAAGGCGCAAAACGCAAACCCCGGCAATGCACCGGTAACCGGGTTTGTACACGGCAAACCCATACCACACTTTATTGTATCGGCGATAAAGTCAATTGTCAAGCAAAAATATACAAATATTCCGCCTGATTGGGGCGGAATTTGGGTGGGTTATGGGGATGCCGCCTTGTTTCCGCCCAGGATCAGATCGATGAGCCAGGAGGAAATGGTTACGGTAACCAGGGAATAGACAATGCGCCGCACCGGGATGTAGCTCAAAGACAGCATCAGCACCGTCAGATCGGTAAAGAGGTAGCACAGGGATATCCGTTTCCTGGTCAGGACGGAAAGGGACAGCGCCAGGGCATCGTCGCCGCCGGCGGAGCCGCCCTGGCGGACGATCAGCCCTACCCCCAATCCCACAAACAGGGCACCCAGCACGGCCGCGGCAAGGGGCTGCCCCGAAAGATCCGGCAGCACCGGGGGCCGGCATTCCCACAGCCGGAAAAACCCGGACACGCAGGCGGTGGACAGGATGGACCAGCGGATAAAGCCGCCGCCCAGAATCCGCAGGGCCAGCAGATAGCAGCTGATGTCCAGCACCGGAGTGACAATGGAGGCGGGAAGACCCAGCCAGTGGTGCAGCAGCAGGACGCTGCCCAGCACGCCGCCCTCCGTAATGCCGCAGGGCTGATGAATGTTGTAAAGACCGAAGGACGCGATGGCCGAGCCCAGCAGAATCAGTCCCAGCCGTCCCCAGGAAAAATCGGGCAGCAGCCGGGGCAAAAACCGTTTCATGGAATAAAACCTCCGTTTGATTTTGGTTGAAAGCGGATTATACCATTGAAAAGGGGAAAAAGCAAGGATCGTTCCGGGACGATTCCGGGACGAAACGGAAATATTTCCCGATTCTTATTGAAATATCCGCTGCCTCACGGTATAATACATTCGTATGGCTGCGCCTTCCCGGCAGCGCCCTATCCAGTTTCAGCCCTTCGGGCGTTCGTTTTGGAGTGATGAACCATGAAAAAGAAATTGTTCGCTTTTGCACTGGCCGGAGCCTTGAGCCTTGGCTGCCTTGCCGGCTGCGGCGGCGCCCGGAAGAATACCGTAAAGCTGGATCCCAACAATCCTGTCTCTCTCACCGTTTGGCACTATTACAACGGCGCTCAGCAGGCCGCTTTTGACACGCTGGTCTCGGATTTCAACGCCACCGTGGGCAAGGAGAAGGGTATTTATGTAGAGGGCTACAGCCAGGGCTCCGTAAGCGATCTGGAAGGCGCCGTGTCCAATGCCGCGGCAGGTGCCGTAGGCGCCAAGGAGCTGCCGGATATTTTTTCCTCCTATTCCGATACGGCCTACGCGGTGGAGAAGAGCGGCAAGCTGGCGGACCTCTCCCCCTATTTTACCAAGGAAGAGCTGGAACAATACGTTCCTTCCTACATTCAGGAGGGCTACTTCCACAACGACGGCAGACTGTTCCTATTCCCCGTGGCGAAGTCTACGGAGATCACCATGATCAATACCACCGACTGGGAGCCTTTTGCCCGGGACACCGGCGCGAATCTGGAAACGCTTACCACCTATGAGGGCATCGTGGAGGTAGCCGAACAGTACTACCAGTGGACCGATGCCCAGACTCCGGACATCCCCAATGACGGCAAGGCCTTCTATGGCCGGGACTCCATGAGCAACTACTTCATCATCGGTATGAAGCAGCTGGGCACCGACCTGTTCGATGTGCAGGACGGCAAGGTGACCATACGGGCGGAGAAGGAACAGATCCGCCGGCTCTGGGATCACTTCTATGTTCCCTATATCAACGGCTGGTTCACCGCTCTGGGCAAGTTCCGCTCCGATGACGTGAAGACCGGCGATCTGCTGGCTTACACCGGCTCCTCTTCGTCCTCCGCCTATTTCCCGGACCAGGTAGTGCTGGATGACGGGGAAACACCCATCGGCTATGCGGTGCTGCCAGCCCCTGTGTTTGAGGGCGGCGCCAAAATCAACGTGCAGCAGGGTGCCGGTATGTGCGTGACCAAGTCCGACGAGCGCCATGAGTACGCCGCCTGCGAATTCCTGAAGTGGTTCACCGCTCCGGAAAACAGCCTGCGTTTTGTGTGTGAAAGCTCCTATCTGCCCGTGCGGAAGGATGCCAATACGGTGCAGGCCCTGGATGCTGCCATCAGCGCCAACAATCTCTCCATCAGCCCCAAGGCCTATGACTGCCTGAAGGACATTCTGGAAAACTTCGACCCCACCGGCTTCTATACCCCTGCCTGCTTTGAAAACGGCTATCCCACCCGGAGGGTACTGGACTTCGACCTTTCCGACAAGGCGGCTGCCGACCGGGCAGAGATTGACGCTAAGGTCGCTGCCGGCGCGTCCCGAGAGTCGGCCATGGCCCCCTACCTGACCGATGCCGCCTTCGATACCTGGTACAATGCCTTCTGCGCCAAGCTGGAGAGCAAAGCGCACCCGTAAAGGACATTTCTGCGTCATTGCGAGCCAGTCCGCAGACTGGTTCGCAATGACGCATTCCCCCCAATCATCTTTGCTGAAAGGAGGAAATCCTATGGAAAAACGCCAAAAGTCTTTGATGCAGCTGCTGCTGATCCCACTGCTTCTGGTGGTGATTCTTCAGGGTTTCCTGCCTTTTTACACACTGATTATCAGCGGCACCAAGCAGACCATGGAGGAAAACGCCGTTGAGCTGGACCAGAATATTGTGGAGAACCGGAAAGTGGTGCTGGAAGGTGCCATGGTGGACCAGTGGAGCGCCATCCGGAAGGAAAGCAGCTTCCTCAATGCCATCCTGCGGGACTTCCTGGCGGAGAAAAACGCGGACATGGACCGGTTCCTGAGCTCCGCGGACCTGCAGGAGGCCTTTACCCAGCAGGCGTTTCCGGAGCTGCTGGACTACCTGCGCAGGGACAACACCTGCGGCATCTTCCTGATACTGGCCAACGATCAGCCCATCCTGGAAGAGGGCACCTACACCGGCTTCTTCCTGCGGGATTCCGATCCCAATACCAAAACCGAAACCAATTCCGACCTGCTCCTGGAGCGGGGCAGCAAGGCCCTTGCACGGCAGGCAGGAGTCCCTCTGGATACCAGCTGGTCCACCGGCTTCCGGTTCCGTGGCAGCGGAAACCGAAGCGCCGATGATTTCTTCTATATGCCCTATGAGCTGGCCCTGCAGAATCCCAAGGTGGATATGGAGAGCCTGGGCTACTGGTCCATGCCCTTCATTCTGGAGGATCACCAGCTGGACAACCACAAAATGATCACCTATTCGGTTCCGCTGATTTACGACGGCAGCGTATACGGTGTGGTGGGTACGGAGATCTCCGTGTCCTATCTGGCGAACGGATATTTCTCAACCCGGGATCTGGACCGGAATCAGAACGCGGGCTATACCGTGGCCCTGAAACAGGACAATGGCAGCTACCGGATCATAACCGGTCTGGGAGCGCTTTACGATCTCATCCAGCGTGACGGAGAGGTATTTACTCTGGAGGATACCGCCTATTCCCAGCTGAAGCGGGTGGCGGGCAGCAAAATCGGCAGTCAGCGGATATACTGTGTCAGTTCCCCCATGAATCTCTACAGCAGCAATGTCCCCTATGAAAGCGAGGACTGGGTGCTCTGCGGCTTTGTAACGGAGGATTCCATCTTCGCCCTGGGCAATCAGCTCTACCGCGGCATTCTGATCATCATTCTGTTCTGCGCCCTGGTGGGCCTGGTGGTGATGGTTCTGGTGGCGCGCCATGTTTCCCGCCCGGTCTATCAGCTGATGGACAGCATCAAAGGGGGTATCTCCGGCCTGCACGCCTTCAAACCCTCGCAGATTCGGGAAATAGACGAACTACACCAGATTGTGGAAAATCTGACCGAAAGCGAATTGAGTACGGCGGCCCAGCTCCGGGAGGAAAAGGAGCGCTACCGGGTTGCCATGGAAAGCTCCAGCGACGTGTTCTTTACCTATCGGGAGCACGACCGCACGCTGGAGATTGTCAACAGCAGGAACAACAGCGGCGTCTGGGGAATGGAACGGATGTGGGGAAAGTATATCCGCCCTTCTTTCTCTCCCGCCGATCAGAAGAAGATTGCCGACGTCATTTCCCTGGAAAGCGGTTCCATCCGCACGGAAGTGCTGTTCCGGCCCGACAGCCCCGATGGCGGTATTTGGTACGAAATCAAGGCCTCTGCCATTTCCGATGTTCAGGTCGGTCAGCGCCGGGTGGTAGGCTTCCTGCGGGACATTAACGAGAGCAAACGCAAGGAGCTGGAGCGGGAGCAGAAACAGGGGCTGGATCCGGTAACGGGTCTGTTCCGTCTGCGCCAGGGCATGGATGTGATGAAAGCGGCCCGGAAGGAAACGCCTCAGGGCGAGATTCTTCTGATAGACTTCAACCGGTTTGGCTATCTGATTCAGAACTACGGCCTGACTTTCGGCGACATCATTCTGGAGGAGTTTGCCCGTGACCTGCGGGAGCTGTTCCGGGGAACAGACCGGGAAAATACCATCCTCATCCGGGCGGGCTCCGACGAGTTCCTGGTCTGGCTGCCCGGTGCCGTGCCGCTGGACATTCGTCTGCCCCTGGAGCAGCTGCGGATGCGGTTTGCCGGATTGGTCCGGGAAAGCGTACTGAATCTGGGCTTCCGTGTGGGCTCCGCCACCGGCCAGCCCGGCCTTTCCACAGAGGATCTGGTGGGTCTGGCAGCCTCCGCTCTGGAGGGAGCCAAGCGTCAGTGCCTGCCGCTGATGCGATGGGAAAACCAGCTGGTTCCCGCTCCGGCCATGCCCTTCGGCGAGGTGGTTTCCCAGGGCTATGCCGGTCAGATGGGCCTGGCGTCCCTGGCCCTCAACCTGTATGACCGCAGCATCTGCCTGGAGGCAGCCAGCGACCTGCTGGCCCGGAAGCTGGCGGAGAAATACAGGCTGGCAAACCTGATTATTACCTTCTTCCAGGAGGATTACCTGTCCAGCAGCGTGGAGTATTGCTGGAAACCCCTTTCTCAGCGGCAGACCATTTTCCACTGTACGGAAAATGACCATCGGATTCTGTCCGAGGCCCTGAACCGCAGCACCATGCAGACCATGGAGGAAGCCCTTGCCTGCATCCCCCTGCTGCCCAAGGGAACCAGAGGCCTGAGCATGCCGATGGCAGACAATGGCCGCTACTCCGGCTCTATTTTCCTGGTAGGCCTGTCCGACAGGATTTTGGAAAGCGAAGCGGACTGCAACCTGTTGTGGGAGCTGGGCGCCATTATCCAGAATCGCATCAATCAGGACCGGCACGACCAGTCCGCCCAGGCAAAATCGGATTTTTTGGCCCGTATGTCTCACGAAATCCGTACACCTATGAACGGCATCATCGGCATGACCGAAATTGCCCTGCGGGAGGATCAGTCCGAGGAAGAACGGCTCTGCTGTATGCGGAAGGTGCGGGCCTCCTCCCATTATCTGCTGGGCCTGCTCAATGACATTCTGGATATGTCCAAGATCGAAAGCGGCAAGATGACGCTGGTTCCGGAAGACTTCAACCTGCGCCAGCTGCTGGAGGATCTGCACCCGGTGCTGGATGCCAAATTCACGGAGAAAAACCAGCGGTTCCGGGCGGAAATCTCCCTGAAGCACGATTGGTTCCACGGGGATTCCCTGCGCATCAACCAGGTGCTCATCAATCTGCTGGGCAATGCCGTCAAATATTCTCCGTCGGATACCACCGTTACCCTCACCGTCCGGGAGGAAACGACCCGGGAGGGAGGGGTACAGGTATTCTTCGGGGTCCGGGATCAGGGTGTCGGTATTGCCAAGGAGGATCACCACCGGATCTTCCAGAACTTCGAGCAGCTGGAAAACAGCCCCACCCGTCAGCAGGGCACCGGCCTGGGCCTTGCCATCAGCAACCGTCTGGTGCATATGATGGGCTCCAGCATCCAACTGGACAGCGATCTGGGCAAGGGAAGCTTCTTCTACTTTACGCTGCCCCTGCCGGTTGCCCAGGAAGGCGAGGTTCAGGAGCAGCCCAAGGCAGTGCGCAAGGACTTTGGCGGCGCCCGTGTTCTGGTTGCCGAGGATAACGACCTCAATATGGAGATTCTCCATTTCTTCCTGGAAGACCTGAACTGTGTGGTGACGGAGGCGCGGGACGGACAGCAGGCGGTGGATACCTTCCGTAGGGAGCCTGCGGGAACCTTCCGGCTGATTCTGATGGATGTGATGATGCCCAACCTGGACGGCCTGGAGGCGGCCCATCAGATCCGCACCATGGGCAAGGAAGACAGCAAGACCATTCCCATTGTGGCAGCCAGTGCCAATGCCTTCGACGAGGACATCAAGCGCTCCCTGGCCAGCGGCATGAATGCCCACCTGTCCAAGCCCATCGAGCCGGACAAGCTGGCGGAAATGATCAGCCAGATGCTTACCTGAACAGAAGAGGGGCTGTCTCACTAAGAAATCATTTCGTCAGACAGCACAAAAGATAAGAAAAACTGTCATTGCGAACCAGTGACCGATGTCACTGGTGTGGCAATCCCCCCCAACTTTTTGGATGCATTTCGGTAAGCATTCCCATTCAACCGGGGGATTCCCACGCCAGTGTGCGCACTGGCTCGGAATGACAGTTCTTCTATTTGTGCAATTGTACTTTAATGAGACGGCCCCATCCCTTTTATGGAATGGTTTCTGCCAGATCGAGAATCTCCCGGGGCGTATTCACAATGGCCAGGGCTCCGGCATCCTTCATTTCCTGTACGTCTCCATAGCCCCAGCTGACGCCGATGGCGGGAATTCCAAGCTCGGCGGCACCCAGCACATCGTATTTGGTGTCGCCCACCATAAGCATTTTGCCGTTCTGAGGGCTTTGCTTCAGCAGATAGCGAATGACATCGCTTTTCTTTTCCCGGTCATGGCCCATGTCCGCACCGCAAATCAGGCGGAAGTATTTCGCCAGATCAAAGTGCTCCAGGATTTCGACGGCGGTGACCTCCGGCTTTGAGGTTGCCACATAGAGCTTCCAGCCCCGGTTCTTCAGAGCTTCCAGCAGCTCCCGGATGCCGGGGTAGGGGGTGTTCTCAAATTTTCCGATGGGGATGTAGCGGCTGCGGAACACCGTTGCCGCTTCATCGGCCCGTTCCGGGGGAATACCGAATCTGATAAAGCTCTGCCACAGGGGCGGACCTACGAACACACCCATTTGCTCCCGTGGGGGAACCGGATAGCCCATTTGCCGAAACGCGTACTGGGCGCAGTTGATAATGCCCTCGCCGGAGTCGGTCAGGGTGCCGTCCAGGTCAAAGAGCATACTCCGTTCACACATGGTATCATCCTTTCTTTCCGTAAGGATGATACCATACCGGCTCGTTCCGCGCAAGGTCTTTCTTGCTTCACGGAATCAGATATGCTATGATATACAAAACACAGGAGGCACGTTATGAAAAAAATGTTTATTAGGGCCTACTGTCAGAGCAATCTGGGAGACGACCTGTTTGTATTGCAGCTGGCCCGCCGCTATCCGGATACCCAATTCTATCTGTATGCCCTGGGGGAGAATCAGAATGCCTTCCGGAATCAGCCCAACCTGATTCTGCCCGGCACCTGGGACCGAATCCGCAGAAAGCTGAATCACACACTGTCCATCCCCGGAAAGGAAGTCTTTGACGGCCAGGGGACAGACGGCAGGGTAGCCATCGGCGGCTCGGTTTTCTGGGAGGGCGCTCCTACAGATTATCTGGAAGGGACGTTTCTCATTGGTGCCAACTGCGAGGACAGCTACAGCCCCGCCTACCGGCAGCGGCTTGGCAGCGCCCTGGCTTCCGCCGCGGGCTGCTGCTTCCGGGACCGGTTTTCCTATGAGCAGTTCCGGGGGCTTCCCGGGATAACCTGGGCGCCGGACGTGCTCTACGGCTGGGCTCCCGCCCAGAGCCCCCGCCCAGGCCGGGGAATCGGCATCAGCGTGGTAGCCCGTAAGGGTGTCTTTCAGGATGACAGCCTGCGGGAAGCTTACTACAATGCCATTGCCGGGCTGTGCGATCTGTGCCGGGAGGAGCATATTCCGGTGAAGCTGCTGGGCTTCTGCCGGTCGGAAGGGGACAAGGATGCCATGGAGGCCATCCGGGCCAGAACGGCCGATCCCGAAAACCTTACCTGTGTGCTCTACGAGGGCGATGTGGATGCCTTTCTGGAAGAGATGAACGGCTGCGAAACCATTCTGGCCACCCGGTTTCATGCCATGATTCTGGGATGGGTTCTTGGGAAAAATGTGGTGCCCATCCTCTACAGCAGCAAGCAGACCCATGTGCTGGAGGACGCCGGCTTTCAGGGCCCCATGTGGAATGCCTTAATGGGTGAAAGCCGGACCGGCCCGGAGCTGCTGGAAATGGCCCGGCGTCAGGAGGGAAGACTGGACATCTCCCAACTCCGGCAGGCCTCAGAGCGCCAGTTCGCGGCGCTGGACAAATTCATAAAGACATGAAATAACCGGGGCTGGTTTTCACCAGTCCCGTTTGTGGGTTATTTGTTCAGGGCTTCCTTCAGTGCCTTTGCCAGCTGATCGGGGCAGGAGGTGCTCTTCATGCCGCAGCGGATGCCCTCTACCTTGGCGATCACATCCTCGGCATTCAGGCCCTCCACCAGGGCGCCGATGCCCTTCAGGTTGCCGTTGCAGCCGCCGATGAACTGAACGTTGTGCAGCTTTCCCTCTTCAATGTCGAAGAAGATGGTCCGGGAACAGGTGCCCTTGGTTGTGTATTCGTAATGCATAATGATGTTCTTCCTTTCTTTCTAAACGGTGAGATCCGCTGTCTTTGCGTCCACAAGCGCAATCAGGTCCTCCGGCGGCAGGAGCATCTGGTGGCCCCGCTCTCCGGCAGAGACGGCAATGGTATCGCTGAGACAGCACAGCTCATCTATGAATGTGGGGTACTTTTTCTTCATTCCCACAGGGCTGCAGCCCCCGCGGATATAGCCCGTCAGGCCCAGAAGTTCTTTTACGGCGACCAGCTCCATATTCTTGTCACCGGCGGCTTTCGCTGCCTTCTTCAGGTCCAGCTCACAGCACACGGGAATGCAGAATACGTTGATTCCGGTTTTGGCTCCACGGGCGACCAGGGTTTTGAAAACCTGTTCCTCTGGAATGCCAAGCACCTGGGCGGCATGGGTGCCGCTGAGGTCGGACTCCTCGTAGTCGTAAAATTTTTCTTCATAAGCGATTCCGGCCTTCTCCACCATTCGGACCGCGTTTGTTTTTGCAGACATTTCTATCACCCAGGCTATTATAACGCATACGCGCCGCTTTCGCAATAGGGAATGGATCCATAAAATTGGGGCAATCTATGGAAAAGGAGGCGCGGAATATGGATTCGGACAAAAACGCGGATATGAAAAAAGAGGAGCGGGAGCAGGTTGTGGAGTTGGGCTCGGACATGACCCGCTCCAGCAAAGGAAATATTTACACCCTCACCATCATCGGCCAGGTGGAGGGTCATCAGGTGGCCCCGGAGACGGTGAAGACCACCAAGTATGAGCACGTTCTGCCCCTGCTTGCGGGGATCGAGGAGAGCGACGACGTGGATGGGCTGCTGCTTCTCTTGAACACCGTGGGCGGCGACATTGAGGCGGGGCTTGCCATCGCGGAGATGATCGCCGGGATGAAGAAGCCCACGGTCTCCCTGGTGCTGGGAGGTGGCCACTCCATCGGCATCCCCCTGGCGGTGTGCACCAAAAAATCCTTTATCACCCCTACGGCCAGCATGACGGTCCATCCCGTGCGGATGACCGGGCTGGTGGTGGGGGCCCCCCAGACCTTCCGGTATTTCCAGAGGATCCAGGAGCAGATCGCGGACTTTGTTACCGCCAACTCCCGGATCAGCCGGGAGGACTTTGAAAAGTATATGATGGCCACCGGCGAGATGGCAACGGACGTGGGCACCATCCTCTATGGCAAGGAGGCGGTTTCCTCCGGCCTGATCGACAGGCTGGGAGGTCTCAGCGACGCCCTTGCCGCGCTGCACCGGATGATCGATAAGAAAAAAGCGGAAAAGTCCCGGGACAATCCCTCTTAACAGGCCGCTCCCCCCAAGGGGAGCGGAAACTTCCATAGAAAATGGTTGTATTTTTCCGGATTTGTGATACAATAAACAAAACTATGCGTTCCCTTGCGGAGCGCGGTGATACAGGAGGTTATCATATGGCGGAATATAAGCAGTACATTACCCAGGAACAGGAAAACGGGAATGTTTTGATTTCGGAAGATGTGGTAGAGGGAATTGCCCAGCACGCCCTGGCTGAGGTTGAGGGTGCTGCCGGTCTCAGCGTCAAGCCCGGCAATGAGGTGGCCGACCTGATCGGCGTAAAAAACTGGGGCAAGGGCCTGAAGATTTACATCAGTGAGGACAATACCGTTGCCATCGATGCGGACATTGTCATCCGTTACGGCTACAGCGTGGTTGACGTGGCCGACAGTGTTCAGACGGCCATTTCCACTGCCGTTGAGTCCATGACCGGTGTGAAGGTTACCGCCGTCAATGTCAACGTCCGGGGCATCTCCCGGAAATAAGGAGTGCGTATGACGAGAGGAAATGCCAGAGAACTGGCCGTACATCTGATCTACTCCAGGGAGTTTACCGGCCAGGAGCCGGAGCAGGAGGTGGCCTCCCGCCTGGAAAAAGAATACTACAAGACCCTGTCCCAGGAAAACCAGGTTTATTCTGACCGGCCCAGCGCTTCCCAGGTGCGCTACATCGATACCGTGGTAACCGGTGTTGCCAACCGCCAGGACGAGCTCAATGAGCAGATCCGCAGATTTGCCATCGGCTGGGACATCAGCCGGATTTCCCGGCTGACCCGCTGCGTGCTGCAGCTGGCTATTTTTGAGACCCTCTTTGTAGAGGATGTGCCCACCGGTGTTGCCATTTCCGAGGCCGTCCGGCTGGCCAAGATGTACGATGGGGAAGAGGCCGGTGCCTTTACCAACGGCATTCTGGGCTCCTTTGCCCGGAGTCTGCCCCAGGAGGGCGCCTGAAATGGGGACCCTTGGAATTGATACCAGCAATTATACCACCTCCATTGCCTATTTTGACGGAAAAGACGGGATGAACTGCTCCAGACTTTTGCCCGTAAAGCAGGGGGAGCTGGGACTTCGCCAATCAGATACCGTATTTGCCCATATCAAAAGCCTGCCGGAGCTGTCCGGCAGGCTGTTTTCCCATATTGACAAGGGGGAGATCACGGCGGTGGGGGTCAGCACCCGCCCCAGGGCGGTGGAGGGCAGCTATATGCCCTGCTTTCTGGTGGGCCTGTCCCACGCCAGGCTCCTGAGCGATGCCCTGGGGGTGCCTCTGGTGGAGGTGTCCCACCAGCAGGGACACGTGGCGGCCTGCCTGTGGAGCGCCGACAGTCTGGGCCTGATGGAGGAGCCCCACCTGGCCTGGCATCTTTCCGGAGGCACCACGGAGCTGCTGCTGGTGGAGCCGGAAGGGAAGAATGTGCGCTGCACCAGAATCGGCGGCACCACGGATATTTCCGCAGGACAGCTCATTGACCGGACCGGTGTGATGCTGGGGCTGTCCTTTCCCGCGGGAAAGGCCCTGGACGAGCTGAGCAAAAACGCCCAAAGCACCGATTCCTTCCGTGTAAAATGCGCGGATCGGAGCTTCTCCTTTTCCGGTATCCAGAATCAGGTTGAAAACTACTTTTCCCGGACCGGGAGTCCGGAGGAAACGGCGGCTTTCTGCCTGCGTTGCGTCGCCGGCGCGGTGGTCCGCGCCACCCTGCAGGCCCAGAAGGACTATCCCGGGCTGCGGGTTGTGTTCTCCGGCGGCGTGGCCTCCAACTCCCTGCTGCGTGAGCAGACAAAGCCTTTGAACCCGGTGTTCGCCGAGCCCCGGTTCAGTACAGACAATGCCATGGGGGTTGCCCTGCTGGCAAGCCGCCTGACAGAGGTAGGATATGGCTGAGATTTTATCCGTAACCCAGGTAAACGAATACATTCAGGGGAAAATGAACGCAGACCCGCTGCTGTCCCAGATTGCGGTCCGGGGAGAGATCAGCAACTATAAGTGCTACCCCTCGGGGCACCACTACTTTACCCTGAAGGACCAGGAGTCGGCCCTGAAGTGCGTGATGTTTAAGGGAAACGCTTTTTCCCTGCGGTTCCGACCGGAAAGCGGCATGAAGGTCATTGCCTTGGGCAGAATCAGTGTCTACCCCCGGGACGGCCAGTACCAGCTCTATGTTTCTTCCATGGCCCTGGACGGCATCGGTGACCTGTACGCCGCCTTTGAGGAGCTGAAAAAGAAGCTGGCAGGGAAGGGCCTCTTCGCCCCGGAGCACAAAAAGCCCATTCCCCAATACCCCCGAACCATCGGTGTGGTGACCAGCTCCGCCGGGGCGGCGGTTCACGATATTCTGCGGATTCTGCGCAAACGCTACCCACTGTGCGCCGTCCGGCTGCTGCCGGTTCGGGTTCAGGGGGCGGAAGCGCCGGAGGAAATCGCGGAGGCCATCCGTTACGCCAACCGGTTCCGGCTGGCGGACCTGCTGATCGTGGGCCGGGGCGGCGGTTCCATTGAGGACCTGTGGGCCTTTAACGACGAACGGGTGGCTTACGCCATCTATGAATCGGAAATTCCCATTATCTCTGCGGTGGGCCATGAGCCGGATGTGACCATCGCGGACTACGTTGCCGATCTGCGGGCGGCCACCCCCTCCAACGGCGCGGAATTGGCCGTGCCTGACCGGGAGAGCCTGATGCAGAATCTGGATGCCCTGAACGCCGCCATGGGTGCTGCCCTGAACCGGCAGCTGAAGCTGTGTACCCAGCGTTTGGATGCCCTGGCAGCCTCCCCGGCACTGCGCAGTCCCACCGGGTATCTGGATCAAAAGCAAAAGGATTTGACCCTGCTGCAAAATCGGTTATCCGCCAGCCAGGAGCGGCTGCTGGCCCAGAGAAATCAGCGGTTTGTGGGCTGCGTTGCCAAGCTGGACGCCATGAGCCCCCTGAAGGTTCTGTCCCGGGGCTATGCCATGGCCCAGGGGGAAGACGGACGGGTACTGCGCTCCGTCAGCCAGACAGAACTGGGGCAGAAGATTACCGTGCGGTTTTCCGACGGCAGCGTTTCCGCCACCGTCACCAGTATAAAGGAGGCTTCCCATGAGCAAGAAGAATGAAACCTTTGAAGAGAAGATGCGCCGCCTGGAGGAGATCGTCCGGGCCATGGAGCGGGGGGACGTGGCGCTGGAAGAATCCCTCAAGCTGTTTCAGGAGGGCACAGAGCTTGTGCGCAGCTGCGGAAAGCAGCTGGAGGAGGCCCGTATGCAGGTGACAAAGATTACCGCCGGTGCCGACGG
>JAXEMQ010000123.1:0-4914 GCA_034099845.1 Faecousia sp. | reverse complement strand
CTCGTCCGGGAAGGCTCCATCAGCATCGGCCAACCCAGTGAACCGCTGACCAGCACCAGTCCCAGCAGGATCTCAGCGGTCACCATGGCCAGAAGCCCGGCGCCACGCATGGGGTCGATCAGGTACCGCTGGAGCAGCCCGACCGCCACCGCCGCGCAAAAGCCGTACAAGACCCAGCGCATATCCGGCAGGGCAAATGCGTACCGCTGGCAGTCCCACAGGATCGTTTGCCGGTATTTCCAGCCGATCAGCAAGATCGCCGCCAGGGGCGCCAGGCCGGAAAGCTGAAGGATCAGCTTCCCAAACACAGAGTGCCGCGGCACTTCCCGATCTTCCCGAAAGGAGAGCTTTCCCTTTCGAATACCCCGAACCACCAGGAGCACCCCGCCCACCGTGACAGCCACGACTGTGATGCAGATAATCCGAAAGATCAAAACCGTATAGTCTTTCAGTCCGATCACACCCATGGCCCAGTACATGGATCCCTGCAGGGATTTTCCGGTGAGAAAGGCCACCGCCATCGGCAGAAATGCCATCAGGATACTCAGAATGCCGGCCAGCATCACGCGAAAAAAATATTCTCTCCGCCAGAACCAGTACCCGTATGCAACCGCGATCCCCAGGCAAATGACGCCTGCGATGATCGTATCGTAAAAGTGGGATGACAAGGTCAGAGAAAAGCTCATGGCGAATCCCAGCAATAGCCAGGATGAGGTACAGCGGATGCGGTTGATTCCCACCTCCAATTCTTCCTTTCTCGCCCGAAAGAATTCCAACGCGAAAAAAATGGACGGGAGAATATACAGCATCCCAAATTCCTGCGGAAGGGTTGATCCATAGCGCAAATAGGATGCTCCCACAAAAAATTTTGCCCCGACAAACATCAGGGTTCCCAGGTAGGGAAGGAATCTGTTTTTACAGGTTCCTTTCAGAAACGCAAGGGTCATCAGCGCGATCACACTGTACTGAACCAACCAGAATAAACGCAACGTCACATACACCGGCATATCCAGCATGAGCGCCAGATAGTACAGCATGCAATGCATTCCCATGGGATAAATGCCTGCGACATAGATATTATTGTCGATCAATCCGTTGATCCAGTAATTATGCACCGGAACATCCGATGCGCCGTATCCCCAGTTATGCAGGAGCCCGGGCCCGCAGACCTTCCACACAAGCCATGCAAACAACACGAGAAATGGGAGATCCATATAGCTCTCCCGAAATAGCCTCCAGATATTCCTTCCCACCACCCGCAGAAACGCCTTGAGCTCCCGCCAGCGGTGCCGTACAAAGCTCTTGAAGCCCAGCTCCCGCAGAAGGTAATGTCTGCACTCTCCGAGAAGGGTTTTCACATACGAAATCAGCGGGATCTGGTAGAACTTGACGCTCAGTAAAATCGCGGGGACAAAGGTAAACAGGAACAGCGTGATTCGATAGGAGATGTGGAGCAGCTCCAAAATCTGCACCAGATTGATCACATAGAAATTCCCAATGGTAAAATAAATCAGAAACCGCACCGCCGCAGGAAATCTTTTCGCTTTCCGATAAAAAACAAGAGCAGGAAGTCCCACCGTAAATCCAAGATATCCAAGCGATAGCTGGATAAATTGAATGACATTTAATGTCTCCATAGACATCGGGACTTCCTCCTCTCCCAGCTACTTTATGCCGCGCTTTTCCAGGCCGCTCAGCCGCAAAAGCGCAAGGCAGAATCTGCGCACCACCAAATTTCCGTTCCAGAGCGTCTGATACAAACGATACCACCATGTGTGTTCATCAAAATACTGTCCCTTTCGAAAAAATCCTTGCGCTACGGCAAGAATCTGTTCATCCGTCACCCATTCATCGGCTTTCCACTGATGGTCTCCACACGTCACATAGGTACCCGGTTCGCTCAGGCGGACAATTCGGTGCAGCACCAATGTTCCATCTTTTCTTCGATAGAGAACAATATCTCCTTTCCTCAGGGGTCTTCCGTCCGGCAGGGCAAGTTGTACCCGACTCTCTCCCTCTTTCAAAAGCGGCCACATGCTGGTTCCTTTTGTAGGCACAACCGCATACCCCAGTTCCCGCAGGCACCGCTCTACATTCCCGCCCCGCTTCAACGGATCAGTAAATGGCAGGCGTCCAACTCTGACAGAAATACATCCACATCTGCCGCCACCTGCTCCGTCGCTACCTCATATTCCTTTGCCAGCTCTGCGATCAGAGTGTCTCTGCCCGTCTCCTGCTGCAGCATTCTACAGACAAACTCACCGGTATGATTCAGCACCACCATCCCACGGAAATCCGTTTCATCGTCTGAAAGCGGTACAAGCACCGCGTTTCCATGCACAGTTTTCAAAATATGATCGTTAATCAGGCGCATAACTGTCCTTCCCCGTGGCGCTTTGTTACTCTATTGTGGTATTCGTTCCGCCAAACAGTTCATTCAAAGCATTTGCAGCGTAATTGGGCGTAAGGGGCGATTCCCCGCTGGCTGTCAGAAGCAGGTCATTGTCGTCAAAACGATAGACCCGCATCTTCGGTGGTTCATACTCTTGTCCATTCCGATTCATCCGGTTCACTTTCCTTTCATCATACGGTATGAGAGCTTCGCCGCTTCCGACTCCGTAGTGCAGAAAAGCTCATACACATTGGTTCGCATCATAACCTGTTCGACCATATCCAGCAAAAGCGCCATGTCATGACTGTTCTTCGGCCGCCAGGTATTATTCAGCAGCAGGGACAGGGCCTCCGTATCTGTCACCGGCCGGATGTGATTTTCCGTGTCCTGCTTCAGAAAACAGATCCCCTTTAAGGGTACGCCCCGGTTGACCTGGAGGTCCGTCTTTCCGGCAAAGGGCGTGCCCCACACGGTGACCCCCTCCGGCCCTGGTTGGAGCACCGGCTTATCGTCATTGAGGATATAGCTTCCGGGAAACAGTTCCCGCCACAAGGCGGTATGGGTGGATTTCCCGGTGCCGGAGGGAGCGGAGAACAGGTAGGCCGCATCCTCATAAACAACTGCCGACGCATGGAGGAAAAACCGTCCGTGCCCGATCAGCTCCCGGCAAAATGCCGCGCCACAGCAGATGTACTCCTGTTCTTCCACCGAAGCCGTGTCCAGCGCCACCCGGGCAAGATCTCCGGGATCCGGTTCGACACGCATCACCGGCGTGCCGGAGGATGCGTAGGCCGCGCTCTGCCTGGTGAGGCGGTCATAGTTTGGCTCCATCTCCACCTTCAGTCCGGCGATTTCATAGATCATCTTCCGGCGCTCCTTTATTGCGGATAGTGGGAGCTTCCCCGGTAGCTTTCGGAAGCCGCATTGACCACGCCGTTGTCCTTGGTCACCTTGGTACCCGCTGTGCCGTTCACTGTGATGGTGGCGGTGGCGCCGGGAGCGTAGAGGTTGTCGATGATAAAGCCGTAGGTCGTATTGGCCTGCAGGCCGGAGGCGTCCCAGTAATAGGTCAGGGTCGTCGCGCCGCTGATCTGCTGAATGCTGCCCTTGTTGTGGGTTACACCAGCGCTGTCTGTCAGGATCGATGTGCCGTTCCCGGTAAAGCTGCCGGTGCCGCCCACCTTGACATAGGCGGAAGCCGGTACGGTCACGGTGATCTGGATGGTGCTGACATCGGTCATGGTGTTGAGGGAGTACTTGAAGCCGGTGGAGATGGTGTTGCCGAATTTGTTGTCCAGGCCATAGTCACTTGTGTTCTTTCCCGTTCCAGCGTCACGTCCGTCGAAAGCGGACGGAATCTGCGTCCCCTCACTTTCCGCGATAAAGGAGAGGTAGACCTTACTTTCCACCGTCGGGTTATACACGATCTCGAATCTTGCGTAATAGGTCACGCCGTTGGTGGCCGACGTTGTGGTGGTGGAATAGGTGGCATTGGTGCTGAGTTGATTGCCGTCCTTGTCATACCAGCCCAGGAATTTATAGCCCGAATTGGCCGTCGCTTTGGAGCTTGCGGCGGCGTTTGCCACATCGGTGGCAGAGGCCACGGAGACCTTGCCGCCCACAGTGTCCGTCTTAAAGCTGCCGTCGGCCTGCTTGGTCTGGGCAACGAACTTAACCGTGTAGGTTGTTTCAAAGCGGGCGTAGTAGGTGGCGTTCCCGGTGGTGGTGTAGCTGATGGTCGCGCCATTGTTGGTCAGCATGGGAACTGCCACCTTATTGCCGGTGGAATCATACCAGCCCACAAACTTGTAGCCGGTGCCAGCGGTGGCGGTGGAGCTGATAGGCATACCCGGCGCGTCAATGTATTCATACCGTCCCAGGGTGCCGATCTTGTCGTCCGTGGTGTCCTCCCACGTGTCGCCGTTTTTGACCTGACGGATATAGGTCTGGGTGACGCTGCCGGAGAAGCGGGCGTAGTAGGTGTTGACGCTCTCCTTGGTCTCCACATAGGTGTAGGTGGTGTTTGTGGTGACCAGATTTCCGCTGGCGTCATACCAGCCCTCAAAGGTGAAGCCGTCCTTTGCGGTAGCTGTTGCTGTGACGGTCTCATCGGTTTCGGCGTGGTAGGATTTTCCACCGTTGGCGTTATAGGCAGCGTTGTAATTGGTATCAGAGGTGTTCGTCACACTGGTGATCTCGACCGTGCCGCCGTTGGCGGAATCCGTGTAGTTCGTGCCGCTGCCCACCTGAGGGATAAACGCCTGCCGCCAGCGCCACTGGGCTATCATGGTAAGACCTTTGTGGTCATTGGCGTAGGCTCTTTCTTCCCCGTTATCTTTCCAGGTTACACCATCAACCTCATTACCCGTTTTATTAATTGTTTTCGTCAATGACACGTTTCCATTATAAATGTTAAAATGCTGTGCTGCTGTCTCTTTTGTCGCTCCATCGACAGAGTAATTACATGCTATGGTATGTACGGCAGGAAGTATTAACTTGCCTAACTGATCCGCATTTACATG
>JAXEMQ010000271.1:0-11196 GCA_034099845.1 Faecousia sp. | reverse complement strand
TAATTCTACCGTAATCCAAAGAAAAGAGGTGCCTGGAACATGAAATCGACCTTCGGCCGGAGCTTTTCCGTATTTGCCGGGATTCTCCTGGTTGCGCTGACGGTGCTGGGCGGCTCTTTTCAGCTGATGGTGCAGGACTATCTGACGGAAACCACCTTTGATTCTCTGGAACAGGATGCCCAGATCGTCGCGGACCTGGCAGCCAGCTATCTGGAAGACGAGAGCCTGTCCGGCCGGGAATTCTTAATGAACCTGGATATTGCCTGCAAGGTTTCCGGCTCCGACGCGGTAATCTGCAATTCCCAGGGCAAGGTGCGCATCTGCTCCGACAGTATGTTCGGCTGCGAGCATCTGGGTCTGTATGTCAATGAAAGCTACCTCAAAAAGGTCCTCACTCAGGGGTCCGACCGGGCCACGGGGCTCATCAAGGGGCTCTATAATGAGGAGCGATTCCTGGTGGCCCTGCCGGTGGCGGCTCCCAGCGGCAATTCCGGCATCATCATTGTGTCCACCCCCTCCGCGGATGTGCGGGAAGTGCTGACCAAGATTTCCAATATTTTCCTGACCACCGCTATCTGCGTCATCCTGGTATCCGTGGTTGCTGTTAGCTTCTTTGCCCGGCGGGAGAGCCGGCCTCTGCAGGATCTGGCAAAGGCGGCCAATGCCTTCGGCCACGGCAATCTGGAAGCCCGGGTCCGGGTGGAAGAGGGATCCAGCGAAGAACTGGAGGAGCTGGCCCTGGCCTTTAACAATATGGCCTCTTCTCTTCAGAAAAGCGAGTACCGGCGGCAGGAGTTTGTGGCCAATGTTTCCCATGAGCTGAAAACCCCCATGACCACCATCTCCGGCTATGTGGACGGCATGCTGGATAAAACCATTCCGGAAGAGAAGTGGCCCCACTATCTGCAGATCGTCTCCGATGAAACCAAGCGACTCAGCCGGCTGGTGCGCAGTATGCTGGATATTTCTCAGCTGCAGAGCGAGGGCGGCATTCCGGAGGAAAAGAAAATCCACTTTGACCTGGAGGAGTGCTGCGGCCAGGTGCTCATTACCTTTGAAAAGAAGATCGAGGATAAGCAGCTCAATGTGGAGGTGGATATGCCGGAGCACCCGGTTTACACCTTCGCCAACGAGGACTACATCACCCAGGTGATCTATAACCTTTTGGACAACGCCGTAAAATTCTGCCCTCCCGGCAAAACCCTGGGGCTGAAAATTCGGGAGGGCGGCGCAAAGGCCTATATTTCCGTATCCAACGAGGGAGACACCATCCCGCCGGAGGAGCTGCCTCTGGTATTTGACCGGTTCCACAAGCTGGATAAAAGCCGTTCCCAGAATCGGGACGGCTGGGGTCTGGGCCTGTACATTGTCAAAACCATTGTGTGCAGCCACGGTGAAAACATCGGCGTGACCAGCCGGGACGGGAAAACAGAATTTACCTTTACCATGCCCCTGGTAAACTGAGAAAGGAGGCTCCGTATGGACAACAAACGGTATCCCTTTGACAGCGGGTTTGACGACGGTGTCTACGGCACCGGCTGTACCGAGCCGCCGAAAAACCACCAGGCTATCATCGCCCTTCTTCTGATCGCCGTGATTTTCCTGGGGGGCATTTCCACAGCCCTCAGTGTGCTCAATATCCGGCTGTTTCAGGAGCTGAACCAGCCGGAGGAGCAGGCGGTGGCCTTTTCCGCCGCCCGGCAATACCCGGCGGAAAACACCGAGCCTACGGCGCCTCTGAGGCAGGACGCTTCCGCCATCGCGATTCATACCGCGCCGGATCTCCAGGTCAGTCCGGAGGACCAGGCCCTCAGCTTGCAGGAAATCTATGAAAAGAACATCCCCAGCGTGGTTTCCATCACGGCGCAGACCGTGGGGGCAACCTCCACCGGCACCGGTGTGGTGCTCTCCGGCAAGGGCTACCTGGTGACCAATTTCCATGTGGTGGAAGGGGCCCAGAATCTGCGGGTCCGGCTCAGCGATGATCGGGAGTTCGCCGCGGCACTGGTGGGAAGCGATCCGGTATCGGATCTGGCGGTGCTCTATATCGACGCGGAGGGCCTGACCGAGGCCCAGTTCGGCGATTCCGACAGCCTTCGGGTAGGCGACAGTGTGGTGGCCATCGGCGATCCCCTGGGGGTGGAGCTGCGGGGCACCATGACCGACGGCATCGTGTCCGCCATCAACCGGGGTGTGACCGTCAACGGTCGCTCCATGAACCTGATTCAGACCAACGCGGCCCTGAATTCCGGAAATTCCGGCGGGCCCCTTATTAACAGCTTCGGCCAGGTGGTGGGCATCAACACCATGAAAATCGGTACCTTTACGGACAAATCCGGTGTGGAGGGGCTGGGCTTCGCCATTCCCAGCGCCACCGTCAAGGAGATCGTCAACCAGATCATTCAGAAGGGCTATGTATCCGGCCGTCCCTGGCTGGGGCTCACCGGCGAAGGCTTCTCTCCCTTCTATCAGCGGTTCTACCGGGTGCCCACGGGGCTGTATATCACCCAGGTGGACCCAGGCAGTCCCGCGGAAGCCGTGGGCGTGATGCCCGGTGATATTCTCGTAACCATGGACGGCGCCGGCATTGCCAGCATGGAGGATCTGAACGCCGCCCTCTATACCCACCAGGTTGGAGACCGGATGATTCTGTCCGTTTACCGCAACGGCCTGCAGGCCGATGTGGAGGTCACGCTGGCGGAAAACAAAGGATAAATCTATTTGAAATCGAGGCAAAAACATGGAATCCGTATTTTCGCAAACCTATGAAATCAGAGACAATATGGTGGATTGCCTGGGCTTTCTAAAGCCCTCCCAAATCCTCTTTATCGCCCAGGACATGGGCGGACGCCACTGCAAAGAGCTGGCCCTGAGCTATGACGAAATGGCGGCCCGTGGTCTTTTCTGGGCAGTCAGTCGGCACAGAGTTCAGATCACCCGGCGGCCCCGGTCCGGAGAAATCCTCCGGGTGGAGACCTGGCCCATGCCGGCCACGGCCGCGGCCTTTCCCCGAAGCGTGGTGGCCTACGACGAAGAGGGAAAGGAATGCTTCCGCTCCATTACCCTGTGGGTGATTATGACCCTGGATACCCGGAAAATGATTGCCCCCGGCAAAAGCGGCATTATGGTGCCGGGCACGGTTCGGGGCCTGGAGCTGGCAAATCCCAAGGGTCTGGTTCCCAGGGACATGGTGAACTCCTGTCCCAGAAGGGTGTGCTATACGGACATCGACCGGAACGGGCACATGAACAACACCCGGTATCTGGACTGGGTAGACGATCTGTTCCCCAGTGAGTTCCACCGGGAACACCGGCTGAAGGAGCTGCTGGTCTGCTATCTGGCGGAGAGCCGGGAGGGACAGACCCTGGATCTGCATTATGACCTGGGGGATCCGGACTGCGTTCAGGTAGATGCCTACCGCCGGGAGGGGGAAGAGAACCACCGGGTCTTCTCCGCACGGATGCTCTATGCATAAACCCGTGTTCTGTCAACACATACTTTTCCACAGCCCACATGCGGGCTGTGGAATTTTTGGTCCCAAAACCGGGGGTTTGCCCGGGATTTCTCCGATTTTCCGGGGGATGCGCTGTGGAGAAACCTGTGGAGAATGTGGATAAACTCTGTGTATAAACCGTTCAATACACGCAAATCCCGTGATTATGTAAATTGCCGTTATGGTACAAACGGAAATCGGAACGAAAAAGAATGCAAACACCGTCTCCCCTGCCCCGCGAACGGGCCAAGGGAATCGCCGAAGGCGCCTCCCCATTGGACGGCCTTCTCCCTACGGGGCAGCCCCGTCCCTTTTCGCCTGCGAATCCTTCCCGCGATTTATACGATATATTTCCGGGAAAAAAGTGAAAGAAATGCTTTACTTTCGGGAAAACTTATGATACAATACCCCCGCTGGTTGCGGCCAGCCGATATTTTGTACCCTCGGCTCAGTTGCGGGAGAAAACCCATCGGGTATTTCACCGGACCCCATACTTAGCCCTTGGGAAATTTTTTGAAAAGGTGGAAAACACAATGATTCAGAAGGAAAAGAAGACCCAGGTTATCCTGGACAACGCTACCCATGAAGGCGACACCGGCTCTCCCGAGGTTCAGATTGCCATTCTGACCGCCCGTATCAACGAGCTGACCGATCACCTGCGTGTACACAAGCACGACAACCACTCCCGCCGCGGCCTGCTGATGATGGTTGGTAAGCGCCGCAAGATGCTGGACTATCTGGCAAACAAGGACATCAACCGTTACCGTGCTCTGATCGCCAAGCTGGGTATCCGTAAATAATCGTTTCCGGGGCGACGGCTACCGTCGCCCCCTTTTCGCATTCACGCGCAGCAAAACCCCCGGGAGACCCTTTAGCGTTTGAAAGTGATGTTTTTTCGGAAATCATCAGTTTCAAGTGCTAAATCCTCCCGGAAAAAATAAAAAATCAGGAGGAAAAATCTATGATTACCCACAAGCAGTTCCCCAATCATAAGGTGTACGAGATGGAAATCGGCGGCCGCCCCTTTACCGTGGAAACCGGTAAGGTCGCGGAGCTGGCCAATGCCGAGTGCATCTGCCGTTACGGCGACACCGTGGTGCTGACTACCTGCACCGCCAACCCCATTCCCAAGGCCGGCATCGACTACTTCCCCTTGACCATCGAGTTTGAGGAGCGGATGTACTCCGTAGGCCGGATCCCCGGCTCCTTCAACCGCCGGGAAGGCAAGCCCTCCGAGCGGGGCATCCTCAACAGCCGGATCATTGACCGGCCCATGCGTCCCCTGTTCGACGAAGAGCTGCGCAACGACACCGTGGTCACCTGCACCGTCCTGGCCAACGACTATGACAATCCCGTGGAAATCGTGGCTTCCCTGGGTGCTTCCATCGCCATCGCTTCTTCCGATGTTCCCTGGAACGGCCCCGTTGCCACCACCAACGTATGCCACCTGAACGGGGAATACATTGTGAACCCCTCCCAGGACCAGAGAAGCGCTTCCGATTGCTTCGTGTGCATTTCCTCCACCTTTGAGAAGGTGGTCATGATCGAGACCGAGGCCAATGAGGCCCCCGAGTCCGTGGTGCTGGAGTCCATCCGCATCGCCCACGAGACCAATATGGAGATCGTGAAGTTTATTAATGGCATCGTTGCCGAAATCGGCAAGCCTAAGTTCACCTTCGAGAAGGCCGCCGTCAACCACGAGCTGCTGGACGACCTGATGAACTATGGCTTGGGCCAGATTGAATACGCTCTGGATACCGATGACAAGAACGTCCGGGAGGAGCGGCTCACCGCTGCCCGTCTGGACTTTGCCGACAAGTTCGCGGACAAGTACGAGGACTTTGAAACCCATATTGAGGTGTGCCTCTACAAAATGCAGAAGAAGGTCGTCAAGAAGTGGCTGCTCCAGGGCAAGCGCGTGGACGGCCGCAGCATGGATGAGATCCGGCCCCTGGCTGCCGAAGTCGGCGTGCTGCCCAGAGTCCACGGCAGTGGCCTGTTCACCCGTGGTCAGACCCAGGTTCTGTCCGTCTGCACCCTGAACCCCCTGTCTGCCGCTCAGAAGCTGGACACCATCTACCAGGAAGACACCAAGCGCTATATCCACCACTACAACTTCCCCGCCTATTCCACCGGCGAGGCCCGTGCCGCCCGTTCCACCTCCCGTCGTGAAATCGGCCACGGTGCTCTGGCGGAAAAGGCTCTGCTGCCCGTGATCCCCAGCGTGGAGGAGTTCCCCTACGCCATCCGTGTGGTTTCCGAGGTTCTGAGCTCCAACGGCTCCACCTCCCAGGGCTCCATCTGCGGCTCCACCCTGGCGCTGATGGATGCCGGTGTGCCCATCCGGCGGCCTGTTGCCGGTATTTCCTGCGGCCTGATCTCCGACCAGGAGACCGGAGAGTGGAGAACCTTCACCGACATTCAGGGCGTGGAAGACTTCCACGGCGAAATGGACTTTAAGGTTGCCGGCACCACCGAGGGCATTACCGCCATTCAGATGGACCTGAAGAACAAGGGCCTGACCATGGAAATCATCGCCGACGCCCTGGAGCGCTGCCGCAAGGCCCGGCTGGAGATCCTGAACGAGATCATGCTGCCCTGCATTGCCGAGCCCAGACCCGAGGTTTCCGAGTACGCTCCCAAGATGCTGAGCCTGAAGATCCCCGTGGACAAGATCCGGGAGGTCATCGGTTCCGGCGGCAAGACCATCCAGAAGATCTGCGCCGACACCGGCGCCAAGGTGGACATCGATGACGACGGCTCCGTCTTCATCTCCGCCGTGGACGCCGCCGCTGCCTACGCCGCCAAGAAGATGGTGGATGACATCTGCTTCGTTCCCGAGGTCGGCAAGCTGTACTACGGCAAGGTGGTCCGCATCCTGCCCATCGGCGCCTTTGTGGAGATTGCCCCCGGCCATGACGGCATGGTGCACATCTCCAAGCTGGAGAACCGCCGGGTAGAGAAGGTGGAGGACGTTCTGAACCTGGGCGACATGACCTGGGTCAAGTTCATGGGCTTTGACGAGAAGGGCCGCGCCAACTTCAGCCGCAAGGATGCCCTGAAGGAAATGGAAGGCAAGTAAGCCTGCCTAAGGACACAAATCCGGACTTTGCGTCACGCAGGGTCCGGATTTTTCAGGCCGTCTTTCTTTCCGGGAAACAGTCAGGCGGATAGGCTGCCATTGGCGCCATGGCCTTTCAGCCCATTTCCAGCAGCTCTTCAATGGCCTGGGCCAGGACCGGAATGGTCCCCAGGGCTTCCTGCCGGGTGTTGCCCGCGCCGCCGATTTCCACAATCAGGCAGCCGGGAGACAAGTCCTGATTGAACCGCTGGGGCCGCAGGCAGGTTGGACGGGTCAGCCCCGGCCGCAGCCGTTCCAGAATGGCCTGAAGCTTCAGGCCCACGGAAAGATTTTCTTCCCAGTTGGGGTGCACCAATCCCCGGGCATCGGTGCCCACCACCAGCATCAGCTGGGCCGTATTCTCCCCTTCCGACTGGGACAATGTCCGCAGCTGGCCGGAGGCGGTGTCCGCCGCGTCCCGGTGCAGGTCCAGGGCCAACGCAATGGACGGGTACGCCTGCAGATAGGCCCGGAGGGACTTCCGGCTGCCTCCGTAGGCGCTGTTGTAGGAGGGATAATCATAGATCCCTTCATCCCGCAGAACCGGAATCCCCCGGTCAAGAAGCGCTTCTTCCAGTGCCTGTCCCAGAGACAGCATATTGTAGCTTTTATCCAGCGTCCGGTATGGAGCCGTTTCCGGATAGGGCTCCTGCCCCTGGGTGTAGCTTTCCGTGGAGTGGGTACTGTAGATCAGCACCCTGGGCCCCTCTTCTTTCGGAAAGGGCGTATCCCGGAGCACCAGCTCCCCCGGATCCGCCTGCAGGCCGGAGGTGTTGAAGAACCCCAGTGCTTCTCCCTCCTCCCGGGTAAAGGGTTCCGGTGTCCTTTCCTCCGGCAGGGGCTCTTCCTCCGCCGCCGGGGCTGTGGTTTCCGGAATCCAGGCAGGCGATGACTCCGGGGCATAGGAAAGGGTCCATACAGAAGAAGACCGGACTGCCCGTCCGGTCTCTAAATATATCAGGAAGTCCCGTATTCCGGGGGTATTCAGCAGCGCCGCCGTTTTGGGGACCAGCCCCTCGGAAAACAGCCGGAGAATCAGGGCGCAGAGCACAATGGCAGCCCCCAGCCGCAGGCTTTTTTCATACTGCCGCACACACTTCCCCCCAGACAATCACTCCCGCCGCGGCCGCCACTTGGGGCGGGTACGCAGTGTCACTCGCAACTCCTGAAAAAACTGTCGCAGAAGCCGGGCCGACTCCTCCTCCATCAGCCCGCCTTCCAATTGGGGATGATGGTGGAAGTTCATGGAAAACAGATCACACACCGAACCGCAGGCCCCAAACTTACTGTCCCTGGCCCCGTAGACCACTCTGGGAATCCGGGCCTGAAGAATGGCGCCGGCACACATAGGGCAGGGCTCCAGGGTGACGTAAAGGGTACACTCCCACAACCGCCAGCCTCCCAGGGTCCGGCAGGCTTCCCCGATGGCCTCCACCTCCGCGTGGAAAAGGGCGTTTTTCCCGGCTTCCCGGCGATTATAGCCCCGGCCTACGATTTCTCCCCGGCGCACCACCACACAGCCCACCGGCACTTCTCCCATATCAAAGGCCTTTTGAGCCAGGGTCAAAGCCTCCTGCATAAACACTCTGTCTTCCACGGTCAGGTCCATCCCTTTTTCTTTTATCATATCACACTCGTCAAGGAAGAGCATACCACAGTCCCGCGGAAAAATCTGCCGGAAGCCGTCCCCTTTACACCGGGGAGAAAATTTGGTATGCTATAGACAAAAGGGAACCTTGTTGAGTTGACAATTGACAATGAACAATTGACAGTTATTGTATTCCTTTGGGATACAATGAAATACTTTGGAACTCGCAGGAATCCCCATGTATTTTGACAGATGATTCAAAACATCCCCAAAGGGGATTCCTTCATTGTCAACTGTCAATTGTCAATTATCAATTGCGCTTATTCCTTCTCATCCTCTTCCAAAAGGAATCACTTTTTATGAAAACACGAAAAATGGTCCTGCTGGCGCTGCTTTCCGCCATCGCGCTGACCATCTTTATGATCGAAGCCCAGATCCCCATGCCCATTCCCATTCCGGGAATCAAGCTGGGCCTTGCCAATATCGTGACGGTCTTTACGGTGTTTCTGCTGGGACCCATGTCCGGCATCGCCGTACTGCTGACCCGGATTTTTCTGGGTGCCGTCTTTGCCGGAAACTTCAGCACCATTCTCTACTCTCTGGCCGGAGGAGGTCTGGCGATTTTTACCACCATATTGCTGCGAAAAGTGCTGAAACACAATCAGCTCTGGATCGCCGGCTGCCTGGGGGCCATTGCCCACAGCATTGGGCAGATGATTGTGGCCATCTGGATCTCCGGTACGCCGGGACTCATCGTTTACCTGCCTGTTATGATCGCCACCGGCATTGTAACCGGGCTTTTCACCGGGCTCTGCGCCCAGTTTTTGCTGAATCGAGGGAACCGCTTTTGGAAAACTATTTTCAGATGAACCTGCCCAAAGGGCAGATCGATGCCATCTCCAATCTGGGGCTTGCCCACATCGGAGACGGGGTATTTGAGCTGCTGTGCCGCAGCTACCTGTGCGCCCAGGGCCACACCAATGTGCTGGAGCTCCACAAGCGCACCGTTGCCATGGTAAAGGCACCGGCCCAGGCCGCATTCGCGGAACGGCTTCTGCCCAGCCTCACCCCGGAGGAAACCGACTACTACCGCCGGGGCAAGAATGCCCACGTTCATGCGGTGCCCAAGGGGGCAACCCCCGCCCAGTATGCCAAGGCCACCGGCCTGGAAGCCCTTTTCGGGCGGCTGTACCTGGAAGGAAAGCTGACTAGAATCAACGAGCTCTTTGCTTTGGGACTGACCGGGGAGGAAGACAATGGCCTTTGACGCGTTTTATCTCTCCGCTGTTCTGGGGGAAATGGAAGAAAAATGCCGGCAGGCCCGGGTGGAGAAGATTTTCCAGCCCAGCCGGGACACGGTGCTGCTGCTTCTGCGGGGCCGGGAGAGCCGGGAAAAGCTGCTGATCGCGGCAAACCCCGCCGCGCCCAGGCTCCATCTCACCGCCTGCTCTCCGGAAAATCCGGCGGAACCGCCCATGTTCTGCATGGTGCTGCGCAAGCACCTTTCGGGGGCGCGGCTATCAAAAATTAGCCAGATGCCCATGGAGCGCATGGCGGAATTCACCTTTGACTGCACCGATGAAATGGGCTACCCCGTCCAGAAAAAGCTGGTGGCGGAGCTCATGGGCAGGACCTGCAATCTGTACCTGCTGAGTCCCGAGGGGCGGATTCTGGACTGTCTGCGCCGGGTGGGCCTGGACGAAAGCGCCCGGGCGGCCCTGCCAGGACTGCAGTACCGGTTTCCAGCTCCGGTGGAAAAGAAAAACCCTGCCCTGTTGACGGCCGCGGATTTTGAAAGGATTCTCCACGCACCCGGGGCGGATGTGCTCAGTGACCGGCTGATGGACACCCTGGGCGGTCTATCCCCCCTGGTGTGCCGGGAGGCGGCGCTGTTTGCCGGGGGAGCGGTGGACGTGCGGGTGAGCGCCCTGGGGCAAGACACCGGAGAAAAGCTGGCCCTCTTTTTTGGGGAGCACCTCCGGCACCCCGGCCCCTGGCTGTACACCCAGTCCGACGGCACCCCCAAGCAGTTTGCCTTCTGCCCCATCCGGGAGTACGGCGAGTGCAGCCGGGCGGAGAGCTTTGCCGCCCTGCTGGATGGATTTTATGTCCTCCGGGACCGGCGGGACGCCATCCGCCAGAAGAGCCAGACCATGCGTAAAACCGTGTCCAACCAGTGCCAGCGGCTGCGGCGGAAAATGGCGGTGCAGGAAAAGGAGCTGGCGGCGAGTTGTGACCGGGAGCGTCTGCGCCAGCTGGGAGATATTCTCACCGCGAACCTGAGCCGGGTGGAGCGGGGCGCGGCCCAGGTCATCTGCCAGGATTTTTACGACGCGGATATGAAAGACATTTCTATTCCCCTGTCCCCCCAGCTGTCTCCCCAGCAGAATGCGGCGAAGTTTTATAAGGACTACGCCCGAATGAAGACCGCGGAAAAGGAGCTGAAAAAGCAGCTTGCTCTGGGGGCGGAGGAGCTTGCCTACCTGGAAAGCGTCCTGGAGGAGCTGAACCGGGCGGGCACCGACGCCGAGCTGGAAGAGATCCGCCAGGAGCTGCAGTCCGGGGGTTACCTCCGGCAGGACTCCGGAAAGAAGCGGATGAAGCAGGGGAAGCTGCCGCCTCTGCGGTTTGAAAGCACCGACGGCTTTCCCATTTATGTGGGCCGAAACAACCGGCAGAATGACGAGCTGACCTTTAAGCTTGCCCGGAAGGATGACATCTGGTGCCACGCCTCCAAGGTCCACGGCAGCCATGTGATCATTGCCTGCGGCGGGGCGGCGGTGCCCGACGATACTGTGACCCAGGCCGCCCAGCTGGCCGCCTACTATGCCGAGACCGGGGGCGGACAGAATATCCCCGTGGATGTGACCCGGGTCAAGCAGGTGAAGAAGATCCCCAGCGGCAAGCCGGGAATGGTGATCTATCACACCTACCGCACTGTGGTAGCCAACCCCTACCCGGACATCCGTGTGGACCCCCTGAACGCCGAGAAAA
>JAXEMQ010000119.1:0-7327 GCA_034099845.1 Faecousia sp. | reverse complement strand
GAAGGTGTATCCGGCACCTCGATGATTTCCCGCTTCTCCTTCGCAGCATTGGCCAGAATGTGGGTGGAATCTGTCAGCAGGAGCTTTCCGGATACCAATCCGGCAGCTATAGTATTTCATCTTTCTTTTTCCTGACAGTTGCGTTATAATAAGCCATGGAGGGATGGCAGATGATAATCGAAGAGAATTGGGCCATATCCATAGAACGCGCCCGCCGCTTTTGGGAATCCCAGCCGGATGTGACCAAAGACGCTGACGGCTATTGCCTCGGCAGCTGCCGAATCACCCTTTCTGAACCTGCTCCCGGCCCCAAGGGTTTGTTTTCCCTTCCCCGAACACTGCTTCGGATAGAAGGCCCGGAAGCGGAGGTTTCATCCATCCACCATCGTTTTTGGATTCGATTTTTATCCGCAGGGGGATAAGGAGGTATATGATTATGCGCAAACCCATTCCATCTATGGATGCCTGGCTGAAAGAGGCCAAGGCGCACGCATCCGCGCCCAAAATCGGGATGTATCTGATTCACAACGGCACCGTCCGGCAAAGCGCCCGGGCAAAGGTTCGAGACGGCGCGGAGGACACCAAGCCCGTTACCGGTATGCTCTTTTCCTATGACCAGGAAAAGGTGGACGCCGTAATTGCCGAGACTTACAAACTGGAAGGCATCTACTACATCAAAGTCTGGCTCAACGAAGGACAGCTCCAAATGGGCGATGACATTATGTACGTTCTCATCGGCGGCGATATCCGCCCCAGAGTGATAGAAGGGCTTAACTATCTGGTGGGCCGCATCAAGAAGGAATGTGTGATGGAGACGGAGCTGTATGCAGAGGAATAACTGGGAGCAATGTGTAGCGTTTCACGGCCACAGCTGCGGCGGCCCGTGCAGCGGCACAGGGATTGGGCATCAAAGGCACCGCCGGTAGTCTTCGGGGGTGTTGATGTTTTGAAAGCAGCGGGAAAAGGACGTGACCTCCCCCATGGGCAGGAGCAGTATGTTGGCTTCTTCCCGGACAAAGGTATGCATCCGCAGACGTCTTTGGCGCACCTGTTCTTCCAGCTTCCCCTGCAGGCGCCGGTGGTAAAGGGCGGCGGTGGCGTGGGTTTTTCCGTCGTCTCCACAGACGACGATGCCGTCCCATTGGCGGCCCTTTTGCACTTCTTCCTCCCAGCGATTCAGCATCCACCGGATAAACCGGCGATTCAGAAAGGGCATATCACAGGCACAGGCAAAAAGCAGGTCTTCTTCAATGGCCTGAAAGGCAGAATACAGACCACCCATCACTCCACAGTCGGGAACCACGTCCCGGATCATGGGGTAGGCTTCCAGGGCTTTTCCATCCTGGGCCTGATTTACCGATAGATAGACCCTTCCGCAGGCGGACAGCTCCTGGGCAATTCTCTTCCAGAAGGGCTGCCCGCCCAGCAGAAGCTGGGCCTTGTCCTGTCCCATGCGGCTGCTTTTGCCGCCCATGAGGAGCAGCATGGCCGCTGGTTGTTTTTTTCGTATTTTCGTTTCTTGTTGCATCGATATGATTTCTCCAAAGACTACAGCGAAAGAGGTGGATACCTATGGACATAGAAGATGTGGATTTCCCGTGTCTGACCCCTGTGGCACACCGGTTGATTTTCCGGGACGGTACCCAGCAGGATGGGGTTGCCCCCTATTTAAACGAGCATTCCATGGAGGTGTTCCTCAACGGGTGCAAGGCAATGGAGCTGGTCTGTGTACCCCAATTTCTTCCGGAGCTGGTATTGGGCAGACTGCTGACGGAAAACCTCATTCATGGCATGGAGGATGTGGGGCAGCTCCGGATTTCCGATGATGGCAGCCGCGCGGATGTCACGCTCCAAAATCCGGGGAACCCGATTCTCCCGGAATCGGCTCCTTTGCAGCCGGTTAAACCGATTTTCTGGAAAACAGAATGGATTTTTCAACTGGCGGACTGCTTTGCCCAGGGGATGCCTCTGCACGCTGCCACCTGGGCAACCCACAGCTGCTTTCTGGCCCGGAATGGAGAAATCCTCTTTTCCTGCGAGGACATCGGGCGGCACAACGCCATGGACAAGGCAATCGGCTATGCCCTCAGAAACGGAATTCCCCTGTCAGAGTGCATGGTGTATTCCAGCGGCCGAATCCCCACGGATATGGCAAAAAAGGCAATTCGCGCCGCCATTCCCGTGCTCATCAGCAAGGCGGCCCCCACACGGCAGGCCATTGCCCTGGCCCACACCTATGGGCTGACCCTGATTTGCGCGGCAAGGCGGGACAGTATGCGCCAATACACCGGGTTTTACGCCTGTGACCCATAGGGCCACAGGCGCATTTTGTTTATCGTGTTAAACTTCATCAATTGCCCGGTTGGGACAGATGCTGATGCAGGCGCCGCACTGCACACATTTGAGATAATCGATGGCAAACTGCTTGTCTTCCTCCACAATTGCCTTGTTGGGGCAGGTGGATTCACAGGCACCGCATTTGACGCAGCGCTGGGAGATTACGAAAGCCATGTTATAACCCTCCTTCTTCCCTTACCGCACTTCGCCGCTTCTGTCGGTGTAGTGGGTATGCAGCAGGAAGTGGGCCGCGGGGCTGCCGCACTCGTCCAGGAATTCCTCGTACAGCTTCTGCACATCGGGATTCTCGTGGGAACGCCGGATGGGCGCATCACAATCCGCCTGATACATCCCCGCCATACGCACCGCCACCTGCTCCACAGACGCCAGGGGTGCGCCGCCGCCGTTGAGACAGCCGCCGGGACAGGCCATGACCTCAATGAAGTGATAGGGGGATTTCCCGGCACGGATATCCTCCATGATGGGCTTGACATTTCCAATGCCGTTGACAATGGCGATTTTCACATCCAGGTCCCCAATCTTCACCGTGGCTTCCTTGACACCCCGGTAGCCCCGGGCAGCGGTATAGTCAATTTGATTCAGCTCGCCGTTGGTCAGCAGCACGGTAACCGTGCGCAGCGCCGCCTCCATCACGCCGCCGGTGGTGCCGAAGATACGGCCCGCGCCGGTCCACTGCCCCATAAAGCTGTCAAAGGGTTGACTTTCCAGATTTGCAAGGTCAATTCCCTTCAGACGCATCAGTCTGGCGGCCTCCCGGGTGGTCAGCACCGCATCCACGTCCCGAATTCCCAGGGCGTTTTTCATCTCCGGCCGCTGCATCTCAAACTTTTTGGCAACGCAGGGCATGATGGACACATGGAAGATATCCTCCGATTCCACGCCGATTTTCTCCGGCAGGTAGCTCTTGACCAGTGCGCCGAATATCTGCTGGGGAGATTTGCAGGAGGACAGATGGGCCAGCTGGTCGGGGTAGTGGTACTCCATGTGCTTAATCCAGCCGGGACAGCAGGAGGTCAGCATGGGCAGCACACCGCCGTTTTGCAGCCGGTGAATCAGCTCCGTGCCCTCCTCCATGATGGTAACGTCGGCAGAGAAATCGGTATTGTAGGCATAGCCACCCAGCCGCTTCATGGCTGCGGCAATTTTGCCGGTGACATCTGTGCCGGGCTTCAGGCCGAACTCTTCGCCCAGGGTATGCTGGACGGCAGGGGCCATCTGCCAGACCACGGTCTTTTTGGGGTCGTTCAGGGCATCCATCACCCGCTGTATCTCGCTCTTTTCCGTCAGGGCCGCCACGGGGCAGACCTTGACGCACTGACCGCAGTTGATACAGGCGGTGGCGGACAGGGACACATTCTTCTTGGTGCGGGCATAACGGTCACCGGTTTCCGGATGGGTGTACATCTCGTAAATGCCAATCTTCTGCACCTCGTTGCAGACTGTGACGCAGCGGCCGCAGGCAATGCACTTGTCCATGTTGCGCACCATGGCAGGGCTGGAGGTGTCCATGCCTCTGCCAGGCACCTTCCGCACCTGGGGGTTGATTTCAAACAGGTAGCTGACCTCCTGGAGCCGGCAGTGACCGCCGGTCTTCTGGCAGGTCAGACAGTCGTTGGGATGGATGCTGAGAATCTCCGTCAGCCGCTCCCGGCGGTAGGCCTGCACCGCCGGGGTGTTGGTGCGCACCACCATGCCGTCCCGGGCTTCGTACCGGCAGGCACGGCGGATTACGGTTTCTCCGTTCTCCTCCAGCTCCACAGCGCAGATGCCGCAGGAACCGGTGGGGGTCAGGCCCTTGAGATAGCACAGTGTGGGAATCTCAATCCCGGCGCTTCTGGCAGCCGCCAGAATGGAAGCGCCTCTGGGGCAGGTTATTTTTTTGTCATCAATGGTAAGGCAGATGTGGGTATCCACCATTCCGCCGTAAAGTTCGTACATATCCTATCCTCCTGCAATCACATCTGGCCCTTGAGCAGGTCTTCCATGGCGCGCTCCTTGTGGCGGATGGTATCCGGCCCTTCGTTTTTGTAGTATTCCAGCATGTCGGTCTGTGCCTGCCGTGTCAGGTATTGGCTTACCTCGGGGCTTACCTTCTCCACCTTGATGCCAATCTGCTTGAATCCGGGAATCTTGGCGATGGGGTCCAGATTCTTCGCATCGGACAGAATGTTGGCGCCGTCGCCAAAGTGGAAGGGCATCCAGGCCACACCGGGCTCCAGCTTATCGGTCACATGGACCTCACAGAACACACTGCCTCTGGGGGAGGTGACCTGCACCCAGTCGCCGTCCGTCAGCTTCTTTTCGGCACAGTCGTCGGCGTTGAGCTCGATAAAGTTTCTGGGGGCGGTATAGTAGACGGCACGGGTGCGCTTGGTCTGGGTACGGGTGTGGTAATGGTAGAGCATACGGCAGCTCATCAGGGTGATGGGGTATTCCGGATTCTGGGTCTCGGGAGAGGGAGTCCACTCCATGGGAACCAGCAGACCCACCCCATTGTTGCGGGCAGGGCCGTTGACATGGAGAATGGGGGTGCCGGGGTGGTCGGCTGTAGGACAGGGCCACTGGCAGCCGGTGCCGCGAATCTTGTCGTAGGTCATGCCGTGGTAGGAGGGGGTGACCACACACATTTCGTTGAAAATTTCCTCAACGCTGTCGTAGTGGGCGGGGTAGCCCAGGCGTGTCATCACCTCGCAGAGAATCTGCCAGTCCTGCTTGCACTGGCCCTTGACGGGAACGGCCTGCCGCAGCAGCTGGACACGGCGCTCGGTGTTGGTAAAGGTGCCGTCCTTCTCCAGGAAGGCGGTGCTGGGCAGCACCACATCCGCCAGGGCCGCGGTTTCGGTGACAAACAAGTCCTGCACCACCACAAAGGCCTTTTCCAGGGCGTGGGCCACATGGCTGCCATCGGGGTCGGAAACCATGGGGTTTTCGCCCATGATGTACAGGAACTTCACCTTGTCCGCAAGAATCGCGGGGATGGTCTCGGTGACGGTATAGCCCTTCTGGCTGCTGAGCTTTACACCCCAGGCCTTTTCAAATTTCTCCTGGACAGCGGGGTTGAATACCTTCTGATAGCCGGGGTAGTCGGTGGGCAGCGCGCCCATATCGCAGGCACCCTGGACATTGTTCTGACCCCGCAGGGGGTTCACGCCATTGCCCACACCGCCCAAATTGCCGGTGACCAGGGCCAGATTGCTCAGGCTCTTGACATTGTCGGAGCCGTTCAGGTGCTGGGTGATGCCCATGGCATAGGCGATATAGGATTTGTGGGTGGAGGCATACATTCTGGCGGCATCGATAATCAACTGCTTATCCACGCCGCAGATTTCCGCCACCCGCTCAGGGGTATAGGACTTGACGCTTTCTTTCAGGGCTTCAATGCCCTCGGTGTGCTTGGCGATGTATTCCTTGTCCTCCAGACCTTCCGCAAAAATCACATGGAGCATACCGTTGCTCAGGGCCACCGAGGTGCCGGGGTTGATTTGCAGGTAGATGTCGGCAATGTCTGCCAGGGCAATCCGCTTGGGGTCGGCAACAATCAGCTTCTTGCCGGCCAGCTTGGCCTGCCGCACATACATACCCATGACCGGATGGGTGTCGGTGGTGTTGGAGCCGGTGATGAAAATCACGTCCGCGTCCAAAACCTCCTGAATCCGGTTGGTCATCGCGCCGCTGCCCAGGGTGTTGGCAAGGCCGGAGACGGTGGAGCTGTGGCACAGTCTGGCACAGTGGTCCACATTGTTGGTGCCCACGGCGGCACGCATGAACTTCTGGAAGATGTAGTTGTCCTCGTTGGTGGCCCGGGCGCTGGAGAAGCCCGCCACTGCATCGGGGCCGTATTCTGCCTTCACCTGCTGGATTTTTCCGCAAATCAGGTCCAGGGCCTCATCCCAGGAGGCAGGCTCCAGAACGCCGTTTTTGCGGATTAAGGGGGTGGTGAGGCGGTCCGGGTGGTTCACATAGTCATAGGCGAACTTTCCCTTGACACAGAGCAGTCCTCCGTTGGAGGGGCCGTTGGCCGGCTTGGCATCCACCACCTTCCCATTCTTCACGGAGAAGTCAATCTGACAGCCCACGCCGCAGTAGCCACAGGTAGTGCGGACAACCCTGGTTTCCCAAACCCGGAAGTCGTTCTGGGACTTGGGCATGAGGGCGCCCACCGGGCAGGCGGACACGCAGTTGCCGCAGGAGACGCAGTCAGTGTCGGCCACGGTTTCTCCACCATTGGGAACGATGTAGATAAGGTCGTCCTTGCGTACCATTTTCAGGGCGTTGATGCCCACCAGGTCCCGGCAGGTGCGGACACATTTGCCGCAGCGGATGCACTTATCCATATCCCGCAGGTAGAAGCGGTTGGAAAGGTCTTTCTCCCGGTGGATAAAGGGTGCCGTGTAGGAAGGGCCGTCCACGCCGTACATCTGGCAGTATTTTTGCAGCTTGCAGCTTCCCAGCTTGCGGCAGTTGAGGCAGTCCATGGGGTGAATGGACAGCTTGTCCCGGAGAATGGCAATGCGGGCATCCCGGACGGCCTTGGTTTCCGTCCACACCACCATGCCGTTCTCCGCCTTGGTGCTGCAAGCGGGGACCAGGTAGTCCTGTCCCTCTACCTGGCAGGAGCACATCCAGCACTTGGTATCTTCCTCACAGCCATCCTCCCGGCGTTCGGGAAGACGTTCGTTGTCATCATGGCAGAAGGTGGGAATGAAGATTCCCAGCTTTCTGGCAGCTTGCAGAATCGTGGCGCCCTCCGGCACTTCCACGAATCGGTTGTTAATCTTAAGATGGATCATGGAATGTAATCTCCTTCTTTGCTTCACTGTACAAAGCACAGGCAAAAACCGTGCTGCTTTTCCGAAATGCTATCACTGTTTATTGTAACATTGTCCTTGGGGGATTGCAATGGATTTTTTCCCAAAAGCCGTCTGCGGATTTCTGTAGAACCTGCCGTATACTCCCGGGAAAAGAGGGA
>JAXEMQ010000112.1:0-19424 GCA_034099845.1 Faecousia sp. | reverse complement strand
GTGCGGGAAGCGGTGAAGATTCCCGGCGGCTGGGAATGCGACCGGATTGAAACAGCCTTTATCCTGGGCTTTATCCGCCCGAAAATCTACATCCCTATGGGCTTAAGCCCCATGGTGCGCAAGCACATCCTTGCCCACGAGCGCACCCATCTGGAAAAGGGCGACCACTGGTTCAAGATGATCGGCTTCCTTGCGCTGGCGCTGCACTGGTTCAATCCGCTGGTGTGGATTGCCTACGTCCTGCTGTGCAAGGATATTGAGCTGGCCTGTGACGAACGGGTGGTGCAGTTCATGGATTTGGAGGAACGCAAGAGCTACTCCGCCGCTTTGCTCAGCTGTTCCACCAGCCGCGCCCACTTCGCCGCCTGTCCCGTGGCATTCGGAGAGGTCAGCGTGAAGGATCGGATTAAGATGGTGCTGAACTACCGCCGCCCCGGCTTCTGGGTGAGCCTACTGGGCGTGATCGCCATTGCGTTCGTGGCGGTGTGTCTGCTGACAAATCCCGCTAAGGAACCGGACAGTCCTGCCCAGGCAACGGACGACCAGGAGCAGACCTCCCTTGAAACATGCTATAACGTGTGGAACCGCCTGCTGAATCAGAAGGATTGTGTGCTGGGCCTTACCGGCAGCAATGAATATCCCCAGTGGCAGGCCTGCCTGTCCTGGTCGGGTGACGATACCCTGTGGCAGTACACGCCCGCCTCCAGCCCTGACCCGATCAGCGGGCGGATGGAATACGACGGCAAACACTATGCCTATCAGGCTGGAAGCTGGGTGGAAACCGAGACAGCGGATGGTCAGTTTGAGGCATATCTCGATCCTTTCCGCTGGGATTTGGAGGGTGCCATTCTGCTCAGCGATACCACGGAAGACAATTGGCGGACCATTCGCTTCACTACCGCGTGGAACACGGACTCCGGTACAGTGGAGACGGCGACCCACAGCTATTTCCTGGATACCGGGGGAAAGCTGTACTTCATTGACGTTCAGAACGCTCCCAATATCAAAACCACAAAGGTCACTCTGGACACCGAAGGCTGGATTGCCGATAAAACTGCGAAAAACTATTTTGACGAGGCAATTGCCGACATTACTGAGGGATCGGTATCTGAGGAGGAACTAACCCAACAGGCGGAATTTGACGCCTGGGGCTTCAACTTCCGGGTGGATGATGACCGGCTGTCTGATTCCGGCTCCGATGTTTACTACAGCCAGAGCGAAACCGGCCGGGGCGTATTGTCCACCACCGAGGCATACTGGCTGGAACGGAAGGTGGGCAACGAATGGGAAGTGGTGCCCCCGGTGAACCAGCCCCAGTGGAGCGACAGTGCCCAAGGCGTGGCCAAGGGAACCTCTACCTACGGCTACATCGACTGGACGCCCATTTACGGAAAGCTCCCCACCGGCACCTACCGCATGGGGAAAACCGTTACCTGCCGGGACGAAGCTCCCCGTTATTCCAAGACCCACGACTTCTACTCCGAATTTGAAATCTACTCCGTGGTGGATACCAATTCCCCGGAAGCCGCTGCGGCGGTGGAGCGGTGCTTTACCGCTCTGGAAGCCCTGAAAAACCGGAAAAGCCTGCACTGGAAATCTGTTTTGGGAGCGGACTCCGAAGTGGAGCAGTGGCTGGATGGGGAGAATTTCCTGCGCATCACCAATTGGTATAGGAAGGATGAGGGCTATACGCCCCGTACCGATACCTGGATCAACTACAACGGCGTTGCCTACGGCGATGTCCGGGAAAACCCGGAGGTACTCACCAGCAAGGTGCTGGGGCTGGGTGTGAAAAATCTGTCCGCCAGCATGAAGAATAACCGCTTTGCCGACGATTTCAATATTCTCTTCTTCGAGCGGACCAACCACCAGATCTCCTTCCCCGAGGGTGTTGGCGTGGTCAGTGATGAAATGGTGCGCTTTGTCACCACATGGAATGTGGTTGGCCTGAATTTCGATAAGGCTACTGCCCAGCTGACCTACCGTTTTGACGGGAACGGGAATCTGGTGTACATGGAATACCTGCCTACCTATGACGAGAAGCCCCGGAGCTACTGTATCGAAATCTACCCCGACACCGCCGGGGAAATCGATGCCAAAATCCAGTCCAGCATTCAAAATCTGTACGTTTCCAGCTTCTCCTGGAAGGATGCCAAGGCAAAGTACATGAGCAATGAATTCAACTACCGGGACAGTGGTTTTGTGAACAACGATATGGTTTCCATCACGAATCCCGTGGACGCCGCCCGCCGGGCGCTAAAGGAATACCCCAAGCTGGGGAACGATCTGAGTCTGGACGTTGCCCATGATGACGGGACCAATATGTGGCGTGTCACCGTCCGGAGCTACCACGACGACCAGTCCACCTATGACTATCGGGATATTTACCTGGATGACAACGGCGTGACCCAGCTGCTGGTCTACGAAGGCCCCATCGGTTTCGACGAATCGAGAAAGTAGGAGTATCACTACCAATTTGCCGGTGTATCGCGCAGCGCGATACACCGGCAAATATGATCCTTCTGGGCCGGTTGGCAAACCGGCGTGGAAATTGCTGATATGGCGAAAGAGCCGGCCTTCCCGGCTTCCGGGAGGCCGCTTTTACCAGGGATAGGACTGCTGTTTCGGGTTCCCGGAAAAGCCGCCCTCCAGCTTGGTCAGAACCCGGTTGTAGCTTTCAGAGCCCTCCGGGTAGGGGGTGGGCTGAAAATCGTTCATCGGCGTCTGGCTGCTGACACAGGCGGGGATGATGGTGCGTTCCCCCAGAGAAACGGTGCCGTCGGCCCGGCGGATAACCTGCTGCTGGATAATGGCGGTGTCCATATCGCTGGGGTAGCGGTTGCCGCCGAAGCAGAAATTGGCCAGACTGTAGTAAATGACGCCGTCCCCGTATTCCTCAATTTTTTGCAGCACATGGGGATGGCTGCCGCAGACAATATGGACTCCGGCATCAATCAGCGCCTTTCCCAGCTGCTCCTGGGTCCGGGAGGGGTGGTAGGACCGTTCCACGCCCCAGTGGATCAGGGCAACGATCAGCTCGGCATCCTCCCGGCGCATGGCCTCCACGGCAGCAGCAACGGTTTTTGGCTTTGCCTGAAACAGCAGGGCGAGGACGCCGATCTTCAGCCCGCTTTCTGTTTCCACCACCCGATATTCGTTCTGAAGGATCCCGGGAACCCCGGCTTCCTCCAGAAGAGAGTAGGTATTTTCCAGTCCCCGCTGGCCGTAATCCCGGCTGTGGTTGTTGGCAAGGCTCACCACATCCACACCGCCCTGGGTCAGGATGGCGGTATAGGCCGGATCCCCCTTGAAGGAAAAGCCGTTTTCCTTGGTGATATAGCCTCCGGAACGCAGAACGCCTTCAAAATTGCCCAGGGTCAGGTCGTCCTCCAGAAAGTATTCCGCCACGTTTTGAAGGGGGTAGCCGTAGTCCGTACCGATCATGGAAGGGAAGCTGTTGGGGCCGCCGGAAATATGGGGATCGGTTCCCAGGGTCAGATCGCCGACAAAGCTTAGGGTGAATATTTCCTCCCCGGCGGCCTGGGTCTCTCCATTGGCCGCGGCAGACAGAGGAAGGAAAATACAAAGAAGCATGACACAGGCAGCACAGGCAAAAATCTTTTTCAGAGGGACCGCCTCCTGACAAAAAAGTATGGTATGACAAAATCATACCATACTCCTAAGGAAATATCAAATTATTCCTGTGCGCGCTTTTTCATCAGGTTGCGCATCCGCAGGGCGTGGTCCAGCTCCCGCTTGCGGATCCGCAGGCTCTTGGGGGTGCATTCCAGCAGTTCGTCATCTGCCAGGAACTCCAGGCACTGCTCCAGGGAGAAGATCAGGGGGCTGGTCAGCCGCAGGGCTTCATCGGAACCGGCGGCGCGCATATTGGTCAGCTGCTTTTTCTTGCAGACATTGACGGTCATATCCTCGTTCCGGCTGCAAATGCCTACCACCATACCGGCGTACACCGGCGTGCCCGGGCCGATGAACAGGCTGCCCCGTTCCTGGGCGTTGAAGAGGCCGTAGGAGCAGGCCTCGCCGGATTCAAAGGCGATCAGGGAGCCTACCTGGCGGCGCTCAATCTCACCCTTCATGGGGGCGTAGGAGTCCAGTACGGAGGACATGATGCCCTCGCCCCGGGTGTCGGTCAGGAATTCGTTCCGGTAGCCGAAGAGGCCCCGGGAAGGAACCAGGAATTCCAGACGGTAGCGGCTGCCTACGGGGGTCATGCCCAAAAGGTCACCCTTGCGCTTGCCCATTTTTTCAATAACGGCGCCCATGCTTTCTTCGGGCACATCGGCCACCATCCGTTCGATGGGCTCGCAGAGCTTGCCGTCAATTTCGCGGGTCAGCACCCGGGGGGTGGAAACGGAGAACTCATAGCCTTCCCGGCGCATGGTCTCCATCAGAATGGAAAGGTGCATCTCGCCCCGGCCCGCCACATTGAAGGCATCGGTGCCCTGCTCAGTAACGTGGAGGGATACATCCTTCAGCAGTTCTTTTTCCAGGCGGTCCCGCAGGTTCCGGGAAGTGACATATTTTCCTTCCTTGCCGGCGAAGGGAGAATCGTTGACGGCGAAGGTCATTTCAATGGTGGGATCGGAGATCTTCACAAAGGGCAGAGGCTCCACCGCGGCGGGGTCGCAGAGGGTCCGGCCGATGGTGATGTCTGCCATGCCGGACAGAGCCACGATTTCACCGGCGCTGGCGGTCTGCACAGGGGCCTTGCCCAGACCGTCAAAGGTGTACAGGGCAACCACCTTGCCCTTGGTCTTTACCTCGGGGTCATGGAAGTCGCAGATGGTAACCTCCTGATTCACCTTGATGGTGCCCCGCTCGATGCGGCCCACGGCAATACGGCCCACGTATTCGTTGTAGTCAATGGAGGAGACCAGCAGCTGCAGGGGGCCGTTTTCATCGCCCGTGGGGGGATCGATGTAATTGACAATGGTCTCAAACAGGGGGGTCAGGTCGGTGCCCATTTCGTCGGGACCGTAGGAGGCGGTGCCCTGACGGCCGGAGCAGAAGATGGTGGGGGAATTGAACTGCTCGTCGGTGGCGTCCAGATCCAGCAGCAGCTCCAGGACCTCGTCCATAACCTCGTGGATACGGGCATCGGGCTTATCCACCTTGTTTACGGCCACGATGACCTTGTGGCCCAGCTCCAGCGCCTTCTGCAGCACGAAGCGGGTCTGAGGCATGGGGCCTTCCGCGGCGTCCACCAGCAGGATAACGCCGTTGACCATTTTGAGGATTCGCTCCACCTCGCCGCCGAAGTCGGCGTGGCCCGGGGTATCCACAATGTTGATTTTATAATCCTTATAGTGTACGGAAGTGTTCTTGGCAAGAATGGTAATGCCGCGCTCCCGCTCCAGGTCGCCGGAGTCCATAACCCGCTCTACGGTGGCCTGATTTTCCCGATAGATGCCGCCCTGCTTCAGCATTTCGTCAACCAGGGTGGTCTTGCCGTGGTCAACGTGGGCGATGATGGCAATATTTCTGATTTTGTCCTGAGATGCCATAAATTTGCTCCTTACTCTTTCTGAAATAAATCAACTCTCAACAAAGAAATATACCACAATCCGCAATCCATTGCAATCTTTTTCTGCTTTTCCGGCTACAAAAGTTCCGGTTTCGTACAGAAGGTTTTCGTGCAAATTCACACAGAACGCCTGCCCGGTCCCCGGTTCCGGGGAATGCTTACTTGATCGTTTCGCTGTTGTTCAGAACCAGTGTGCTGTAAAGGAACAGCACGTCGGCGTTTTCGAAATCCAGAACCTTTCCCAAACGGCTGACGGGAAGATAGCGGATGTCCACCAGGGTCACTTCCTTGTAGCATTCCAGAAAATAGGGGGCAATGCTGCTGCCGAAGGAATCCCGGAACAGGATCAGCCGGTCTTCCGTTTCCGCGTTGGGATTGGTCATGGTAATAAGGGACAGGGAGCCGGACAGATAGAATTCATAGGGGTCCCGGCCTGTCAGAGCTTCAAAATCATATACGTCCATCTCCTTCCCGTTTTCTCCGTTCACCACCTGGGCGCTCCGGATGGCCGGGGAGGTAACATAGGACAGGGCCTCTTTTTCCATGGGCAGGGCGGACTGGCCTGCGTATACACCAAGGAAGTCCCCGGCGGCTGGCTGTACGCTGTAGGTTTCCCGTAAGGTTTTGCCCATTCCGGAGGCCAGCGCTTCGGCAGCGGGTTCCAGCATTTCCTGCCGCCAGTGGGTATCGGTGCGGTAGTAGCAGTTCAGAGACAGGGTGGAAAACAGGTCAATATACGCGGCAAAGGGGGTGCCTTCCCGGAGCCGGGCTACAAAGGCATCATAATCCATTTTGGGAATGCCGTCCAGATAATACCCTTTGTCCGGGATCACGGACAGATAGACCCGATTGCCGTCGTTCAGATACCGATTGTACACCTGGGTGAATTTTTCCGCCGCATAATCGGCGGATTCCGGTTTTTCCGGATATTCCAGCTGAGTATAGTATCCGTTTGAAGCATAAATGCTGTTGTTGTCCTTCCGGCCCAGGACCCTGGTGGAAAACAGAGCTTTCATGGTGCGGAAGGTTTCCCGCAGGGGAAACTGATCCTGACTGTAGCGTTCAAAATCCGCGGAAAACCGGCCGCTTTCCATCGCATTTACGGAAAAAGCGGGCATTTGCGCCAGCTTCCGCCGCTCGGCCAGGGATTCGCTTTTGGGGCTTCGGAGCCAGCAGCTCAGAGTCAGCACCGCGAAGCACAGGGGAACCAGGAGAAACAGTCTGTTTTTGGTTTGTTCCATGGCAGCCTCCATCAGAAACGGAAATAGAGGAAGGGATTATAGGACCCGTCCACCAGAAAGGCGGTGCACAGCAGCAGCAGGAGCACCAGCATCACCGGCTCCAGCAGGGAACAGACCCTGGGCCAGCGCCGGGCAATGGCCTGGGCGGCGATTTTCGGAGCCGGAGTGGCGCCGACCATGGCGGCAGTCAGCAGCAGGGCATTGCTCCCGAGAAGATATGCCGCCTGCGGGGAGGAAAGGGGAAGTCCGCCCAGCCCCAGCAGCTGCGTGATGCAGACCAGAGCGGCGGAAAGGCCGGAAGCGTCAAAGAGCACAAAGCTGAAGATGACGGCAAGCAGCACATAGAATCTTCCAAGCACCCGGCTCTTTTCCAGGTGCCGCAGAAGAAAGGTTTTTTCGATGATCAGCAGAACCGCGAACCAAAGGCCCCAGAAGAGGAAGTTCCAGGCAGCCCCATGCCAGAAGCCGGTGAGCATCCACACAATGAAAATGTTCAGGAACTGCCGGGGCTTTCCCTTCCGGTTGCCGCCCAGAGGGATGTAGACATAGTCCCGGAACCAGGTGCCCAGGGAGATGTGCCACCGGCGCCAGAATTCCGTAATGCTGCGGGAAATATAGGGATACTGAAAGTTCTCCGGAAACCGGAAGCCAAAGAGCCGCCCCAGGCCGATGGCCATATCACTGTAGCCGGAGAAATCAAAATAGATGTGCAGGGTGAAGCTGACGGCATAGAGCCAGGCGAAGAGCACGCTGGCGTCGGTGGTCTGACGCCAGGCGGCGCAGATTTCCCCCAGAAGATTGGCAAGCAGCACTTTTTTGCCCAGTCCGATGAGAAAACGCCGGGTGCCCTCCCGGAATTGGGCGAGGGAATAATCGCGGCAGCGGAGCTGCTGGGCAATGTCGGTATACCGGACAATGGGCCCCGCGATGAGCTGGGGGAAAAAGGTGACATAGCAGGCAAGGTCGATGAGGTTCTTCTGGGCGGTTGCCTGCCCCCGGTATACGTCAATGGTGTAGCTGAGAATCTGAAAGGTGTAGAAGCTGATGCCCACAGGCAGAGACAGCTTCAGAAGAGCAATGGGCCGGCCGGCGAGGGCGCCCAGGTTTTCCAGGAAAAAATCCGCGTACTTAAAGCAGAGGAGAAAACTCAGGCTGGAAGCAACGGAGGCAATCAAAAGCCCCTTTTTGGCCTTTGGGAACCGCTCCATGGCAAGGCCGAAGCCATAGCCGAGGACCGTGGCGGCCAGCATGACCACAAGATACCGGGGCTCGCCCCAGGCATAGAACAGAAGGCTGAACAGCAGCAGGACCCCGTTTCTGCCCGCCTTCGGCATCAGATAGTAGGCAAGCAGGACGCAGGGAAGAAAATAATATAGAAAAGGAATACTGGAAAAGATCATGACTTTGGTCCTTTCTGTAGTAGTTCAAAACGCGGGAAAGCCTTCCCCGAAACGGGGAAGGCCAGAGGGTCAGCTTTCGGCAGGCGCCTCCACCAGCAGCTGGGCACCCAGAGAAACGGCAATGTCTTTGAAGTTCTGAATGGGATCGTTCTTGCCGTAGGCAGTGAGGACGAAGCTGCCCAGATTCAGCACCACAACGGTATCGGGGAAGCCGCACATCCAGTGGTTGGACTGGACGATGGTCTTGTAGCTTTCGGCAAAAGCGGCGGGATCCTCGCCCTCCTGCAGCTGCATGGCGGCAGAGCAGAAGGTGTTGGTGTTCATCATGTGCATCAGGGTGGCGGCATCGCCGGTGAGCTTGTCCATAAGGCTGTCATCCAGAAGAATCAGATACTGGAAGGTTTCGCCGTAAGCCTTTACGTCAAAGGCACCGGGGCCGTTGGTATCGTGGGCCTCGTCACCGCCGCCGGCGGGAAAACGGGCATCCTCGGGGAAAGCGTTCCAGACCGCGTCCAGCAGCTCCAGGGAGCTGGCGTACTGAGGAGCGGGCGCTTCGGTGGTTTCGGTGGTCCCGGCGGCACCGGGGGCGGCATTCTGCTTGCCGCAGCCGGCGAAGAGGGCTGCGCACATGGCGGCGCAGAGGATTAGGCTGATGGTCTTTTTCATGTGTTGTTTCCTTTCCAATTGGGTTGCTGTTGCGGCGGCAAAGCCATACAGGGGAAGTATTCCCAAACCGTTCTGTTTTAATGGCCTTCCCAAACCTTTTTATCCGAAGAAAATGAACGGATAATATGCCAAATGTAAACATTTTTCGGATATGGATGCCGCTTCATAGGCATTGTATCACAGATTGTCCGGAATTCCCAGTCCCAATTTTTCCCTGGCCGGCAAAGAGGAAAGGTGCTATAGTATGAATAAGGAGGGGAATGCCATGAAGCTAACATTTCTGGGCGCGACCCATGAGGTGACAGGCTCCTGCACCATGGTGGAGTGCTGCGGCATCGTGGGCCTGGTGGACTGCGGGATGGAGCAGGGCAAGGACTGCTTTGAAAATCAGAGTCTGCCCGTGAGCCCTGCGAAGCTGGACTATGTGCTGCTGACCCATGCCCATATTGACCACTCGGGCCTGCTGCCGCTGCTGACCAAGAATGGGTTCCGGGGCAGAATCTATGCTACGGAGGAGACCGCGAACCTCAGTGCCATTATGCTGATGGACTGTGCCCATATCCAGATGCAGGAGGCCCAGTGGAAAGCCCGGAAAGCGGCCCGGGCCGGTCTGGAGGCGGAACCGCCCATCTACGACCTGACGGATGCCCAGGACTGCCTGAAGCGGTTCCGCCCCTGCCGGATGCAGGAGCGGCTCCGGATAGCGGAGGGCGCGGAGGTGCGGTTTGTCAATGCGGGGCACCTTCTGGGCTCGGCCTCCATAGAGCTGTGGCTTACGGAGAACGGGGTCACCCGAAAGGTGGTTTTCAGCGGAGATCTGGGGAATGTGGACCTGCCCATTCTGCGGCAGAAGGATTATATAGAGGATGCGGACTATGCGGTCATCGAGTCTACCTACGGCGATCGGCTCCATGAAAGCTGCCCGGATCCGGAAGGGTTTCTGGCGGAATGTATCCGCACCACCCTGGGGCGCGGCGGCAATCTGGTAATTCCGGCCTTCGCGGTGGGCAGGACCCAGGAGATGCTCTATCTGCTGAGGGAGATCAAGCAGAAGAATCTTGCCCGGATGGATTTTCCGGTGTACGTGGACAGTCCCCTGGCAATTGAAGCCACCGGTGTCTTTCTCCAGTGTGCCGACGGCTGTTTGGATGAAAAGACCCTGGAGCTGGCAAAGCAGGGTATCAATCCCCTGATGTTCCCGGGGCTCCGGCTGGCGGTGACCAGCGAGGAATCCAAGGCCATCAACACGGACCCTGCGCCCAAGGTAATCCTGTCAGCCAGCGGCATGTGTGAGGCGGGCCGTATCCGGCATCATCTGAAGCACAATCTGTGGCGGGAAAACGCCGCGGTGCTGTTTGTGGGCTATCAGGCGGCGGGAACCCTGGGCAGAAGTCTTCTGGAGGGCGTGAAGGAAGTAAAGCTATTCAATGAAACCGTGGCGGTCAATGCCCGCATCCTCAGCATGCCGGGCAAGAGCGGCCACGCGGACCAGGCGGAGCTGCTCAATTGGCTGGGTCACTTTGCCGAAAAGCCCAGGCACGTCTTTGTAAACCACGGCGAGGACGAAGTCTGCGCCCTTTTCGCGGGACTGGTTCAGAGTCGGCTGGGGATCCACGCCTCCGCTCCCTTCTCCGGCTCCGTATTCGATGTGGCGGCGGGCCGGTATGCCTATGAAAGCGCCGGAATTCCGGTGGTCCGCAGGACGCTGTCCCCTGCCGCGGCCAGAAAGAACAGCGTTTATGCCAAGCTGACGGCGGCTTTGGCCCGGCTGGCTGCCATTGTGGAGGGCTTCCGGGGCAGAAGCAACAAGGATACGGCCCGCTTCGCGGACCAGATCCAGGCGCTCTGCGACAAATGGCAGTAAATCCTGCAAAACGGAATGGGAATATACAGTATATTTTCGTATAATATTTAAATACTGGACGGAACCTCCCTGGATTTTGCGGTCCGGGGAGGCATTTATGCAAAACATCCGGGAACGGATACGGAAAAAAGGGCATAGGATGTTTCCCTGCGGCGGATTCCTGTTTGCAGGGAAACGATCATTTGGGGCAAAAAAAGAGCCGGAAAATTATTACACAAAAAACGGGAAATAATCCTGTATCGTTTTGTGGAAACTGACAAATACGGGGAAAAATTTGAATTTATACGCAATTTGTTGCAATTTAAGGTTGACAATGGGTGCGTTATTGACTATAGTATGAACATCCCTTGAAAAAGGGATGAAATCTTTTTAAGGAAAAGATGGAGGTTCAAAAATGAAAAAGCTGATGAGCGTTCTGCTGGTCCTGGCTATGGCTTTCGCCCTGGTAGCCTGCGGCAGCAGCAACACCCCCGCCGCCACCACTGCCGCCACCGCAGCTCCCGCTGCTGACACCACTGCCACCGAGGCTCCTGCCGCTGATAACGGCAACGCCCTGCTGGACGCAGACGGCAACCCCTTCCACATCGGTATCGTGACCGGTTCCGTTTCTCAGTCCGAGGACGACCGCCGCGGTGCTGAGGCCTTCCAGGCTATGTACGGCGAAGAGAATGTCACCCTGGCAATCTACCCCGACAACTTCACCGAAGAGCTGGAAACCACCATTCAGACCATTGTGAACCTGTCCGATGATCCCGAGATGAAGGCCATCGTGGTCAACCAGGCTGTGCCCGGCACCACCGAAGCTTTCCGCCAGATCAAGGAGCGCCGCCCCGACATCATCTGCATCGCCGGTGAGTCCCACGAGGACCTGCCCGAGATCGGTTCCGCTGCTGACCTGACCACCAACAACGACTTCGTTGCCCGTGGCTACCTGATCATCCGTACCGCTCACGAGCTGGGTTGTGACACCTTCGTGCACATCTCCTTCCCCCGCCACATGGCTTATGAGACCATGTCCCGCCGTGTTGCCATCATGAAGGCTGCCTGCGAAGAGTTCGGCATGAAGTTCGTTCTGGAAACCGCTCCCGATCCCACCTCTGACGTCGGCGTTGCCGGTGCTCAGGCTTACATCCTGGAGAAGGTTCCTGAGTGGGTTGAGAAGTACGGCGAAAAGGCTGCTTACTTCTGCACCAACGATGCCCACACCGAGCCCCTGCTGACGCAGCTGCTGGAGTACGGCGGATACTTCATCGAGGCTGACCTGCCCTCTCCTCTGATGGGCTATCCCGGCGCTCTGGGCCTGGATCTGACCGAAGAGGCCGGCGACTTTGAGAAGATCCTGGCCAAGGTTGAGGCTGCCATCAACGAAAAGGGCGGCGCTGACCGCTTCGGCACCTGGGCTTACTCCTACGGCTACACCGTCTCCGCCGGTCTGGCTGAGCATGCAAAGAACGTTATCCAGGGCGAGAGCGAGCTGTGCGACATCGATGATATTGCCAAGGCTTACCAGGTATTCTCCCCCAAGGCCGAGTGGAACGGCTCCAACTACACCAATGCCGACACCGGCGTGAAGATGGACAATGTGTTCCTGGTCTATCAGGATACCTACATCATGGGTAATCCCGGTCACTTCATGGGCTCCACCTCTGTTGAGGTTCCTGAGAAGTACTTCACTCTGAAGTAACGGCTGCAAGATCAAACAAAATACGAAATAGGGGAGAGGGGAAACTCTCTCCCCTGTTTTTACAGGTAAGGAACTGCTTATGGAAAAGAAAACTGCTCCGTTGCTGGAGATGCGAAACATCAAGAAGGATTTCTTCGGAAATCAGGTTCTGGAAGACATCAATTTTACTCTGGAAGCCGGCGAGGTCCTGGGCCTGGTCGGTGAAAATGGCGCCGGTAAGTCTACTCTGATGAAGATCCTCTTCGGTATGGATGTGATTCGGGAAACCGGTGGTTATGGCGGCGATGTGCTGCTCAATGGAGAAAAGGTCAATTTTGCCACCCCCTTCGATGCACTGGAAGCCGGTATCGGTATGGTGCATCAGGAATTCTCTCTGATTCCCGGCTTTACTGCCACGGAAAATATTCTGCTCAACCGTGAGCCCCAAAAGAAGAATGTTCTGTCCGAAGTGTTCGGCCCCCGGCTGAACACCCTGGACTATAAAGAAATGGATAAGTGTGCGGATGCCGCCATCGAGAAGATGGGTGTCCACATCGATGCCGACATGCGCATCAGCGATATGCCTGTCGGTCATAAGCAGTTTACCGAAATTGCACGAGAGCTGAGCAAGGATCAGCTGAAGCTGCTGATTCTGGATGAGCCCACCGCCGTGTTGACGGAGAAGGAAGCGGATGCGCTGCTGGATTCCATCCGCAGTATGTCCAAGCGGGGCATTTCCGTCATCTTTATTACCCACCGCCTCCACGAGATCCTGTCCGTGTGCGACAAGGTGGTTATCATGCGGGACGGTCACGTGGTTGAGGATGTCCCCGCAGCCGAAACCAATGTAGACAGCATCACCAAGGCCATGGTGGGCCGCAAGGTGGATGTTTCCGTTCAGCAGGATGTGCAGGATCATTCCGATGCCAAGACCATCCTCTCCATCCGCAAGCTTTGGGTGGATATGCCCGGTGAGATTGTCCGCAATGTCAGCCTGGATGTGAAGGAAGGCGAAATCCTGGGCATCGGCGGCCTGGCAGGCCAGGGCAAGCTGGGCATTCCCAATGGTGTGATGGGCCTGTATGAGGCCGGCGGCACCGTGGAGTTTGATGGCAAGCCCATCCCCCTGAACAATCCCCGGAAGTGCCTGGATGAGCAGCTGGCCTTCGTGTCCGAAGACCGGCGGGGTGTGGGCCTGCTTCTGGACGAGACCCTGGAGTGGAACATTGCCTTCCCCGCCATGCAGATTCACAATAAGTTCCTGAAGAGCTATCTGGGCGGTCTTGTCAAGTGGCGTGATGAAAAAGCCATCCGTGAGGTCACCGACCGGTATATTGAGGAACTGAAAATCAAGTGCACCAGCTCCAAGCAGAAGGCAAAGGAACTTTCCGGCGGCAACCAGCAGAAGGTGTGCCTGGCCAAGGCTTTTGCATTGGAGCCCAAGTTCCTCTTTGTTTCCGAGCCCACCCGAGGCATTGACGTTGGCGCCAAGGCCCTGGTTCTGGATGCACTGAAAAAGTTCAATCGGGAAAGCGGCGTTACCGTGGTGATGATCTCCTCCGAGCTGGAGGAGCTGCGCTCCACCTGCGACCGCATCGCCATCGTCTCCGGCGGACGGATTGCCGGTATCCTGCCTGCTACGGAATCCAGCGAGGCCTTTGGCGCGCTGATGGTCAGCCAGGTGAAATAAGGAGGGCGAAACATGGAAACAACTAAGAAAAAGGGCCTGCTTCGCCGCGCCGCGGAAAGCTATGGCGTCCCCAGAATGATCATCACGGGCTTTTTGCTGCTGATGTTTGTTCTGTGCCCCTTTGCAGGGGTAAATCTGTGGACACAGTTCACAAACGTATTTAACCGCTTCAGCTGGAACGCGGTGATGGTACTGGCAATGGTGCCCATGATTCATTCCGGCTGCGGCCTGAATATGGGTCTGCCTCTGGCAATTATCTCCGGCCTGCTGGGCGCCACCCTGTCCATTGAGCTGGGCTTCACCGGCGCTATGAGCTTTTTCATGGCAATGGTGCTGGCGACTCCCTTTGCAATCATCCTGGGCACTGCCTACGGGTGGCTGCTGAACCGGATCAAGGGCGGCGAAATGATGGTTGCCACCTATGTTGGCTTCTCTGCCGTGTCCTTCATGTGCATGATGTGGCTACTGCTGCCCTACAAGAGCCCTACCATGGTTTGGGGCTTTGCCGGTAAGGGCCTGAGAACCACCATCTCCCTGGAGGGCTTCTATGATAAGGTCCTGGCAAACTTTCTGGCAATTGACCTGAATAAATTTGGCATCAATCTGGTGATTCCCACCGGAAGCCTGCTCTTCTTTGCAGTCCTTGCCTTCCTGATGTGGGCATTCCTGCATACCAAAACCGGCACGGCAATGACCGCCGTGGGCTCCAACCCCGCCTTTGCCAAGGCTGCGGGCATCAACATCGATAAGATGCGTATGCTCTCCGTTGTCCTTTCCACCTGGCTGGGCGCCGTGGGCATTCTGGTTTATCAGCAGGGCTTCGGCTTCGTGCAGATGTACATGGCCCCCTTCAATATGGCAATGCCCGCCGTGGCTGCCATCCTGATTGGCGGCGCATCCGTCAATAAGGCCTCCATTGCCAATGTAATTATCGGTACATTCCTGTATCAGGGCCTGGTGACCATGACGCCTACCGTAATGAACAGCATGGTTCAGATGGACATGAGTGAGGTTATCCGTATCGTGGTGTCCAACGGTATGATCGTCTACGCACTGACCCGGAAGACGGAAGGAGGCAAATAATCATGGCAAAGAAAAACAATGCCCCCCGTCTGGGCGAAAAGACCTTGGGCCAGAAGGCGAAAACATTCCTGGGCAACAATACCGTGCCCATTATGTTCATCCTGATCTGCGCCTACTGCATTCCTACCTCCGGGTTCTCCGCAAGCTACCTGCTCAATGAGATTATGACCCGTCTGGGCAGAAATGCATTCCTGATTCTGAGCCTTCTCATTCCCATTATGGCTGGCATGGGCCTGAACTTCGGCATGACCCTGGGCGCTATGGCAGGTCAGATCGGCCTGATTTTCGTGGCTGACTGGCAGATTTGGGGAATCCCGGGCCTGATTCTGGCGGCGATCATTTCCATTCCCATTTCCGTGCTCCTGGGCGTGTTCATCGGCAAGGTCCTGAATAAGGCCAAGGGCCGGGAGATGATTACCAGCTACTTCATCGCCTATGTCATGACCGGCGTTTACCAGCTGGTGGTGCTGTATATGATGGGCTCCATTATTCCCATTAAGCATTCCTCTATTAAGCTCCCCAGAGGCTACGGCATCCGCAACACCGTCAGCCTTCTGAATATGCGTCAGAGCCTGGATAATCTGATTCCCGTCTCCATTGGCGGCGTGAAGATTCCCGTCTTTACCTTGATCCTCATTGCCCTGGCTTGTCTGTTCATTGTGTGGTTCCGCAAGACCAAGCTTGGTCAGGACATGCGGGCCGTGGGCCAGGATATGGAAGTGGCAAAGGACGCCGGTATCAATGTAGACCGCACCCGTATCATTGCCATGGTGATTTCCACCATTTTCGCCGGCTTCGGCATGATCATCTACCTGCAGAACGTGGGCAACTTCCCCACCTATACGGCCCATTCCCAGATCGGTATGTTCTGTATTGCAGCCCTTCTGGTTGGCGGCGCCAGCGTGGAAAAGGCCAGCATCGGCAATGTATTCCTGGGTGTTATCCTGTTCCACACCATGTTTATTGTGGCACCCAAGACCGGCGCTGCCATCACCGGTGACTCCATGATCGGCGAATACTTCCGCGTGTTCGTCTCCTACCTGGTCATCACCATTGCGTTGGTTGCCTACGAGGCCAAGAAGCGGAAGGCCAAGAGCGCTGCCGGTGCACAGCTTGCCGCTGAACAGGCTGCAGAAGAGGAGGCATAAGCAATGAATAAGAAACGTATGATGATTATTCGTGTGGTTGCCGTGCTAATTCTGGTTGCCATTGGCTGGTGGATGACCATCATCGGTCGGGGACACACCGTCTACCTGGATGCCAAGAAGATCGAAGTGAACGGCACCGAGTACAAGCCCGCCTACAAGACGGAGGTTTACGTCAAGGGCGAGCGGGTGGCCAAGCTCTATGACAAAGAGCGGGGTATGTCCACCTGCATCGGCAAGAACTTCACCATGACCCTGAAGATCACCCAGGAAAAGGGCGGCGACACCACGGAAGCCACCTACACCCTGGCGCTGCCTCAGAACATGGACGGCGTGATTATCAATCTGCCCGCCTATCTTGCGGGCCTGCCCGAAGAGGTTTATATGAGCGAGTTCATTCCTGCTCCGGAGACGGAGGAAGAAACCGAAGAAGCATCCGCGGAAGATGACTTCGGTATGGAAGGCATGGACTTGGGCGAAGATATGGCCGTAGAGGGTTAATACAGTCAATCCCCGCTTCCGGATCCGGAAGCGGGGATTTTTGGCGCACGGCGGGAAAAAACAGGGCCTGAAAACAGGGAAGAGGAGAAAGATTAGGGGAAAAACAGGATTTGTGCAAGTTGCCGGATTGGCTGCCCGGGTGGAGACGGACAGGGGAGCGTCCTTTGCAGGCGGAAACCTGTACGTTTCCGGAAATATTCTGTATAACTGTATTTTTTTGTTTAAAGATATGTGAAAATCACGAAAAGGGGTAGAAATCCCGGGGTTTGTTTGGAGCAAAATACAATTGAAAAGAAATTTGAAATTTGATATAATTCAACACATAAATATTGTGCGGAATTAGTGCAATTTAACAAGCAATTGAAAGGAAGAGCTGGATGAACACCAAAACGCTTTTGTATATTCTCAAGCGTATTCTCCTGGCGCTGCTGACGGTCTGGGTTGTCATTACCGTGACCTTCTTTGTGATGCGCGCTGTCCCCGGTGGCCCGTTCCTCAGTGAAAAGGCCGTTTCTGAAGCTACCCAGAAGGCATTGGAGGCCAAGTATGGCCTGGATAAGCCTCTGATGGAGCAGTATATTACCTATCTCAAAGACATTGTGACGAAGTTTGACTTCGGTCCGTCCATCAAGCTTCGGGGCCGTATGGTCATCGATGTGATCGCTGACGGCATGAAGACCTCCATTAAGCTGGGTCTTATTGCCGCTTTTGCCGCCCTGGGCTGCGGAATCGTGCTGGGCTGCGTGGCCGCTCTGACCCGGAATTCCGTTCTGGATAAGATCATCATGGTCATTACCACCGCGTTTGTGTCCATGCCCTCCTTTATTATGGGCACGCTGCTGCTGCTGACCTTCTCGGTTAAGCTGGGCATTGTCCCGGCCAACGGCGAGACGGTGAAGGGCCTGATTCTGCCCATCATCACCCTGGCGCTGTATCCCATGGCCTACATTACCCGTCTGACCCGATCCTCCATGCTGGACGTGCTGGGCCAGGACTATATCCGTACCGCCAAGGCCAAGGGCGTTGCCCCTGTGAAGATTATCTTCGGCCACGCACTGAAGAACTCCCTGATCCCTGTTATTACCTACTTTGGACCCATGCTTGCCTACATTGTCACCGGCTCTCTGGTGGTGGAACAGATCTTCGCCGTGCCCGGCATCGGCCGTGCCTTTGTCAGCTCCATTACCGGCCGTGACTACCCCCTCATCATGGGCACCACCATCGTGCTGGCCATCCTGATTGTGGTTATGAATCTGGTCAGCGACATTCTCTACACCGTGGTGGATCCCCGGATTAATCTGGAATAAGGAGACTGTAATTCAATCATGGATATGAAAAAGAACCCCTTCAGTCTCCATGTGAATGTGGACGACTTTATCCCCGCAACCGACGCGGAAAAGGAATATATGGTCCAGATGCGCCCCTCCACCACCTTCTTTAAGGACGGTATGAAGCGCCTGGTCAAAAACCACATTGCCTTTGCCAGCCTGATTATCATCATTCTGATTACCCTGGCATCTATTGTCATTCCCTTCTTCTGGCCCTACAAGTACGATGCCATGCTGGGCATCCGTCCCGGCAAGCCCGTGGACAAGTCCTACAACAATCTGGCACCCTTTGAATACGGCAAGACCGAGCTTAAGAAAATTGAGAATGGGGAGAAGGTCTTCCCCCATGTCTTCGGCACCGATTCCTCCGGACGGGACTACTTTATCCGTGTGGTCTACGGCACCCGGATTTCCCTGGCCGTTGGCTTCTTTGCCAGTATCATTGTGCTGATCATCGGTATGACGGTGGGCTCCATAGCCGGTTACTGCGGTGGAAAAGTGGACCTCATCATCATGCGGATTGTGGACATCATCTATTCGCTGCCCGATATGCTGATGGTCATTCTGCTGGCCACCGTCATGAAGCAGGTCCTGGGACCCGCCATTGACGGCACCGTCCTGGCGAAGCTGGGCTCCAATATCATCTCTCTGTTCCTGGTGTTTGCCCTGCTGTACTGGGTGTCCATGTCCCGGCTGATCCGGGGCCAGATTCTCAGCCTCCGGGAGCAGGAGTATGTTCTGGCAGCCCGGGCTACCGGTGCCAAGGGCAGCTGGATCATCCGCAAGCACTTGCTCCCCAACTGCATCAGCGTGGTCATCATCTCCACCGCTCTGCAGATTCCCAGCGCCATCTTTACCGAGAGCTATCTGTCCTTCCTGGGCCTGGGTGTCAACGCCCCCATGCCTTCTCTGGGCAGCCTTGCTTCCGATGCCCTCAACGGCGTCAGCACCTATCCCTACCGTCTGGTGATTCCTGCCATTGCCATTTCCCTGATCGTTCTCTCTCTGAATCTGTTTGGCGACGGCCTGCGGGATGCCTTTGACCCCAAGCTGAAGCGCTGAAGAAAGGAGATCCGTAAAAAATGGCATTGCTTGAAGTAAACGATTTGCATACCTCTTTTTTCACCCCTGTGGGTGAAGTCAAGGCCGTCAACGGCGTCTCCTTTAATCTGGACCGGGGCAAGGTCCTGGGCATTGTGGGGGAGTCCGGCTCCGGCAAGTCCGTTACCGCTTACTCCATTATGCAGATTCTGGAAAAGACCGGCAAGATCGTCTCCGGCTCCATCAAGGTGGACGGC
>JAXEMQ010000105.1:0-14100 GCA_034099845.1 Faecousia sp. | reverse complement strand
GACGAAAATCTGCTTGCCGTGCTTGGTCATCACGGCATACACCCCGGCTTCCCGGGAGGAGGCCAGAATCCGCAGCTCCGGGCATTTTTCAATATCCTCCCGCAGAACGGTGGTATGCCGGGAGTGGGGGGCGTAGAAGGTGTCGTCAAAGCCCCGCAGCAGAATGGCCCGTTTGTAGTCCGCCTGGTGGGGGAACACGCCGAAGAGCTTTTTGTCCAGATCGTGTTTGGGAATGCCGTAGTGGTAGTAGAGTCCCGCCTGGGCACCCCAGCAGATGTGCAGGGTGGAGTGGACGTTGGTTTTGCTCCACTGCATAATCTGGCACAGCTCCTGCCAGTAGTCCACCTCTTCAAAGGGCAGCTGCTCCACAGGTGCGCCGGTGATGACCATGCCGTCAAACTTCCGGTGCTTCAGGTCGCCGAAATCCTTGTAGAAGGACAGCAGGTGGTCCTGGGGGGTGTTTTTGGACCGGTGGGAGGTGGTGTGCATGAGAGACAGATTCACCTGCAAGGGGGTATTGCCCAGGAGCCTGCTCAGCTGGGTTTCCGTCACCACCTTGGTGGGCATCAGGTTCAAAAGAACGATTTCCAAAGGCCGGATATCCTGGGACCCGGCCCGGTTCTGATTCATAACAAAGATGTTTTCCTGCTGCAGCACATCCGCCGCGGGCAGATCGTTGGGAATCCGAATGGGCATAATCTACCTCCAAAGGTATGATTACGTTATTATAGCAGATTGCGTCGAAAAAATCCAGATGAGATCCATAGGTATTTCCTTATGCCTGCATAAAATCAATGGTTTTGTATTTATTCCGATGTGTATTGCATCAAAAACCGTAATATGCTATAATGCTGTGGTATTCGAAAATCTATGGAAAGTGAGAGATGTTTATGCGGAAAACCAAGATTATCTGCACCATTGGCCCCGCCTCCGAGAACGAGGAGACTCTGAAAAAAATGTGCCTGGCCGGTATGAATGTGGCCCGGCTGAATTTTTCCCACGGCACCCATGAGGAGCAGCAGAAGAAAATAGACCTCATCAAAAAGGTCCGTCAGGAGCTGAATCTGCCCGTTGCCGTCCTGCTGGACACCAAGGGCCCCGAGTACCGGATCCGTACCTTCAAAAACGGAAAGGTCCATGTAAACGCCGGTGACAAATTCACCTTCACCGTGGACGAGGTGGAGGGAGACGAGACCCGGGTCTCCGTCAACTATAAGGGCCTGGTTCAGGACCTGTCCGTAGGCGACCGGGTGCTGGTCAACAACGGCCTGGTGGTTTTTGAGGTAGAGGAGCTGAAGGGCAGCGACGCCAACTGCGTATGTGTGGTGGGCGGCGACCTCAGCAACCGCAAGAGCATGTCCTTTCCCAATAAGGTGATGTCCGGCCCCTTCCTGTCCGAGGCGGACAAGAAGGACCTGCTGTGGGGCATCCAAAACGATGTGGACTTTGTGGCCGCGTCCTTTGTTTCCACCAAGCAGGATGTGCTGGATATGCGCAATTTCCTGAACGAAAACGGCGGCGAGGGCATCGAGATCATCGCCAAGATCGAGAACCAGTCCGGTGTGGACAATATTGAGAGAATTTGCGAGGCCTGCGAGGGCATCATGGTGGCCCGCGGCGACCTGGGTGTGGAAATCCCCTTTGTGGAGCTGCCCGCCATTCAGAAGCGGCTGATTCACAAGTGCCGCCTGCTGGGCAAGCGGGTGATCACCGCTACCGAGATGCTGGAATCCATGATTCAGAATCCCCGGCCCACCCGGGCGGAGATTTCCGACGTGGCCAACGCCGTGTACGACGGCACCTCCGCCATCATGCTCTCCGGCGAGTCCGCTGCCGGTAAGTACCCCGTTGAGGCGGTGGCCACCATGGCGCAGATCGCCGAGTACACCGAGCAGCACACCAGCTACCGTGACCGGTTCTACAAGGCCAGCTTCCGCATTCAGAACAATCTGGACGCCATTTCCCACGCCACCTGCGCCATGGCCATCGATGTGAACGCCAAGGCCATCGTTGTGTGCTCCGTCTCCGGCAAGACTGCCCGGATGGTCAGCCGGTTCCGCTGCCCCACCGATATTCTGGGCATGACCACCGATCCCAAGGTGTGGAGAAAGCTGAACCTCAGCTGGGGCGTCACCCCTGTGCTGGCGGACGAGTACAGCTCCATGGATGTGATGTTCTATCACGGTATGTTCAACGCGAAGAAGTACCTGAACCTGCAGAGCGGCGACAGCGTGGTGCTCACCGGCGGCCCCATCAACGGCCAGACCGGCAACACGAACACCATCAAGGTCGAAACGGTTTCATAAATCCAATCCCGACCGGCTCCCCCCAATGGGGGAGTCGGATTGTGTCCTCCCGGCAGGGCGCACCGGTTTCTTTGTCCGCACTCCGTACATATCTGCCTGCGGCGGAAGGACAACCCGGAAATGTCCGCCTGGAAAAATCAATCCACCATGGATTTTGCAGATTTCTCTGTAAATTTTGCAGAATTTTTTAACGAGAAAATCAGGGGATCCCTCCGGAAACGAAGGAAAAATGTGAATATATAATGGATGATTTGTGAATAGTGCAAAATTACCCGCTGCTAATTTGTTGAGAATGCCTGTTGATTTTCACCGGTCATAGGTGGATAATGGCATCATGCGGAAAGCGGCTTGCCGCTTCGTAAAACATTATTTTTTGTGTAGGAGGAGTACAAATGTTTAGCTTTTTGCTCTGCCTGGTCATCCTGATCCTGGGTTACTTCCTCTACGGCAAGGTCGTAGAGAATACCTTTGGTCCCGACGACCGCGAGACCCCCGCTGTTCGGATCAACGATGGCGTGGACTATGTGGTTCTGCCTCAGTGGAAGCTGTTTATGATCCAGCTGCTGAATATCGCAGGCCTTGGCCCCATCTTCGGCGCTCTGAGCGGTGCGCTGTGGGGCCCCATGGTATTCCTGTGGATCACCTTCGGTACCATTTTCGCCGGCGGCGTTCACGACTATTTCTCCGGTATGCTGTCCGCCCGTAACGACGGCGTATCCATCTCCGAGATTTCCGGCATCTACCTGGGCGGCGCCATGAAGAACGTGATGCGTGTCTTCTCCGTGGTCCTGCTGGTTATGGTGGGCACCGTTTTCGCGGTTGGCCCCGCCGGTCTGCTGCAGCTGCTGTGCAAGAACAACGGTGCGGCTGGTCTGCTGTCCAACAAGATGTTCTGGCTGATTCTGATCCTCGTCTACTACTTCATCGCGACCTTCCTGTCCATCGACAAGATCATCGGCAAGATCTACCCCGTTTTCGGCATCTGCCTGATCATCATGGCTGTGGGCGTTGGTTTGGGTATCTTCACCAAGGGCTATCAGATCCCCGAGATCTGGAACAACCTGAGTAACATTCATCCTCAGGGCACTCCCATCTGGAGCTTCATGTTCATCACCGTTGCCTGCGGTGCAATCTCCGGCTTCCATGCCACTCAGAGCCCTCTGATGGCCCGCTGCCTGAAGAGTGAGAAGCAGGGCCATATGGTGTTCTACGGCGCCATGATTTCCGAAGGCATCATCGCCCTGATCTGGGCTGCTGCCGGCTGCTCCATCTACACCGGCAAGGAGCTGCTTGAGCTGGGTGCCGGCGGCCCCACCGCTGTTTACGACATCTGCTCCAAGACCATGGGCGGCCTGGGCATCGCGCTGGCCATGCTGGGCGTTATTGCCTGCCCCATCACCTCCGGCGATACCGCCTTCCGTTCCGCCCGTCTGGTGCTGGCTGACTGGCTGCACCTGGATCAGAAGTCCTGGAAGAACCGGCTGTTGCTCTGCATCCCCGTTCTGGGCATCGGTGCCGTTCTGGGCATCGGCAATGCTCTGGGCAAGATCGACTACAATATCATTTGGCGTTACTTCAGCTGGACCAACCAGACTCTGGCTATGATCGTTCTGTGGGCCGCTTCCATGTTCCTGTTCTACGAGAAGAAGAACTACTGGATCACCGCCGCTCCCGCAACCTTCATGACCGCTGTTTCCATTACTTACTTCATGCTGGGCAACGAGTGCCTGGGCCAGTTCCTGAACAAGGACGGCTACAACACCGCTCTGGCTTATCCTGTGGGCATCATTGCTGCCGCGCTGTTCCTGGGTATCTTCCTGTACTCCATCAAGAAGCGCGATGTGAAGCCTCAGTACGAGACGCTGGGCAAGTAATCCTGTAATCTGCAAGGTGGGGGAGGCTCCTTCCCCACCTTATTCTGTTTTTCGAGGTATCCCATGATTTTTACGCCAAAAAAGCTGGGCTCCAAGACTTTGGAACGGCCCATCCTTTCCGTTGACAAAAAGTTCAGCAAGCGTTTCGGACCCTGCGCGGTGGGTGACGAGGCCCTGTTTTTGAACAGCTTTTACATCGATTGCTATTACTATGTGGCCCTGTCCTGCGTGAAGCGGATTTTTAAGCGGGTGGCCATGAGCAAGGGCGGTTTTACCGGCAAGGGTGTCTTTGGTTCCATTCCCTACCTTGTGGTGGAGCTGGATGACGGAACCGTCAAGCAGTGCAATTTCAAATACGAAAACGATGTGGATATGCTGATTGCCCACGTTTCAAAGCTCCTTCCCAATGTCCCCACCCACAGTGTGGAAGCCGAGCGCCGTCTGAAGGAGAAAAAGGCCCGGGAGGAAGCACGGTATCTGAAGGAGCTGACCCCCAAGGCCCAGGCCAGCCGGGACACGCTGGAAAGCGCCCGGCGGCTGCTGGAGGCCTACCCGGAGGAAACCACCCGGCTTTCCGCCTGCGCCAAGGCAAAAAGGGTGAATGAGCGGACCAATCCGGCTTACCGCTGGGTGGCGCTGGCCATTATCGCGGCGGGCACCGCTGCTCTGGCCTACGGGATTTATGTGCTGATCAGGGGGGACAAAACGGGACTGTACTTTGTCCTTCTGGGCTTTGGTGTGGCCTTCCTGTTCTCCGGAACCCAGGTGCTGCCCACTGCCCGGAACAATAAGAAAATCATTGAGGCAGAGTGGGTTTCTTCCATTGAAGCCATGCAGGCGCTGATCCCCCAGGATTTCCCGGTGCCTGCCCGGTATGCCCACCCCATTGTTTTGGACCGGATGATTCGGGTCATTCGGGAGGGCCGGGCCCAGAGCGTCAAGGAAGCGTTGGCTGTGGTAAAGGAAGACCTGAAGAAGCTGGATTCCACTGTTCAGGTTGAGCAGGAGGAATACGACGAGGTGGTGGCCGTCAAGCCCATGTTCCTGTGCCAGCAGTACAAATAAGAAACAGAGCCGTTCCGGCACAGCGGAACGGCTTTTTTGACAGACGGAAAAAAGACACGCTTTCGCGTGTCTTTCTTTTTGGTGGACTTGAAGGGATTCGAACCCTCGACCCCCACAATGCGAATGTGGTGCGCTCCCAACTGCGCTACAAGCCCATGGCTTTTTCGCTTACCGGTGTATTATAGCTCCTTCGGCCCGGAAAGTCAAGAAAAGAAATGGAAAAATCCGCTCCGCCCAAATGAGCGGAGCGGACAGGGGTTACATGGTAAACTGAATGGCGCAGAAGGCGGCGTAGAGGATCAGCAGCACAACGCCCTGATACCGGGAGAGCTTCCGCTTGGCCAGGGCCGGAAGGGTCAGGAAGGCCATGACGAACAGCATCAGCGGAATATCCAGAACCAGAGAGGCGTTGATTCCCCCAATGGTGCTGGACTGGGGAATCCGGAAGGGGGCCAGGGTCATGGACACGCCGCATACCAGAACCAGATTGAAGATGTTGGCGCCGATCACGTTGCCCAGAGAAAGGGCGCCGTGGCCCTTGATCAGGGAGGTAATGGCGGTAACCAGTTCGGGAAGGCTGGTGCCCAGGGCCACAAAGGTCAGGGCGATGACGGATTCGGGCACGCCCAGGGCCTTGGCGATCAGGGTGCCGTTGTCCACCAGCAGGTTGGCCCCCACCGCGATCAGGGCGGCGCCCACCACCAGCAGCAGAATGTCCTTGCCCACCGAACCGGGCTTGTCCGGTTCCGGATGGCTGTCGGTTTCTTCCCCGGGGGCGGGATTCCGGAAGCCCTGGCGGATGGTCATATACATATAGACGGCAAACAGCAGCAGCAGCACAACGCCCAGAACCCGGCTGAAGTAGCCGGTGAGGTAGGCGTTGAGACAGTAAATTGCGGCGGATACAAAGAAGAAAAGCACCGGGGTTTTCAGGGAATCCCGGTCCACGGGGCAGGGCCGTACAGCCACGGTAATGGCGGCAATCAGGGCCGTGTTGCAGATGATGGAGCCGATGGCGTTGCCGTAGGCAATCTCGCCGTGGCCCGTCAGGGCGGAGGTGGCGGAAACCATGACCTCCGGCAGTGTGGTGCCGATGGAAACCACCGTAGCGCCGATGATCAGATCCGGCACATGGAACCGCTGGGCGATGCCTGTGGCACCGTCAACAAACCAGTCGCCGCCTTTGATCAGCAGCACAAGACCCAATGCGAACAACAGTACAGGAACAAGCATTCTTTGAAACAACTCCTATGATGATTTAGCGCTGGATTGTGTATTCCACCGGGGTGTCGGCGGGAGCTTCCAGCAGCTGGGGATTTTCCAGCAGTTTTTTGACCAATGCGACGGTGCCGGAATAGTAGTAGCCGTCGGCGATCCGCTCGTCCAGGGTGATGCCCAGGGGCACCACTTCTTTCAGCTCTTCCGTGCCGTCGGGATGGTGGATCATTTTCAGGTGCTTCTTGCCGATGACGATGAAGCAGGAGTTGGTGCCCCAGTTCACCAGATGGTGATAGCCCACCTCCAGGCCGATGGAGCCCAGGTTGGCCAGGAAGATAGCGGCGTGGTTGGGGTCGGAACCCACGATGGACTGGGGAACCCAGCCCCGCTTATCCAGCCACAGAATAAAATCCACGATCCGGTTCAGCAGCCACTGGGGCAGCTTGCACACAAGATCCATGGCTCCCGTGGAGGTATCCACCTGGGTATCGCTTTTGGTGGCGTGGATGACCTTCACAATTTTCTCGTGGAAGGAGTCCAGGGTTTCCTTTTCGTCGTACTCAAAGAAGGCCAGGGCCTCCTCCGACTTGTCGCTGAATTTCTTCTTTACGGTAAAGCCCATGGTGATTTTGTCCCGCTGGTACATTTTTCGGTTGCAGATAAACCGGTTCATCCGGGGCCGCAGCACGAAGGCTTTGCCAATGGCGGCGGCGATCAGGTGGAAGAAGGTGTACTTGTCGGCGGGGTCGCAGTCCCCGTTCTTTTTTTCAACGTATGCTTTCAGCGGCGCGTAATCCACATCCACGCTGATAAAGGCTTCGTTGTCCGCCCGGTTGGGCATAATGCCCGGCACAATCCGGTTCATGGAGGGAATGTCCTTCAGCCACACGGCATCCGGCCGGTCTCCCCATTTTTTCTTTTTCTGAGTCATAGTCATTCCTCCAGAATGTGGATAGATGCGCCTATTTTACCAGAATACAAATGCAATTGCAAATCTTTTTTCGCGGGTCCGTTTCTGCGGCGGTTTCCGCCGCCAAATCGACAAAAATTGACAATTTTTTCCAATTCCCTATGGAAGGATTCCCGCATCGGTGTTAAAATGGATGCAGAAAACACCGGGGGGAGGGGAATGGATTGCGCAGGCTGGCGTTTGCGGCCTTGGGCTTTGCCGGGGCCATGTTTGCCCTGACCGGGGTTCTGTGGGCCTATGCCGGGTATTTCTGCGTGGCTGCCGGGGCGGCCTTTGCGCTGACGGCTTTGCTGAGCCTGCGGTTTCAAAAGCTTCGTATTCCGGCGGTGATCCTGCTGGGGGCGGTGCTGGCAGGCGCCTGGCTGCTGGTTTTGCAGCGGTGCTATTATGCCCCCTTTTATGAGCTGGATGACCGGACCGTTTCCGGGGAAGTCCTGCTGACGGAAAAACCAACCTCCTCCGATTACGGCTTTCAGGGGGCGGGGAGCCTCAACTGGCAGGGAAAACAGTATCCGGTGCTGGTTTATTTGAAAGAGGATTCCCCGGAGCCGGGGAATATTCTGGAAGGCAGCTTCCGGGTCCGGCTGACCCTTCCCGGCGGCAGCAAGGAGGACACCTACCATCCCGGCAATCGGGTCCTGGCGCTGGTGACCCCCAAGGGCAATGTTCAGACCCTGCCCGGTGATGCCGGGTCGATCCGGTTCTTTCCCGGCCGGCTTGCGGAGCGGATGAAGGAGCTTCTCCGGAGCTGTGTGCCGGAGGACGCGGCTCCCTTTGCCCAGTCCCTTTTGCTGGGGGATACCTCCGGGCTGGACTACGAGACAAAAACCAGCCTGTCGGTCAGCGGCATCCGGCACATTGTGGCGGTGTCCGGCCTCCATGTGGGGGTGCTCTGCGCCGGGATCTGGTTTCTGACGGGAAAGCGCCGGTTTCTGACGGTGCTTGCGGGCCTTCCGGTGCTGGCGCTGTTTGCCGCCATGGTGGGCTTCACCCCCTCCGTGTGCCGGGCCTGCCTGATGGCGGGGCTGATGATGGTATCCGGCGCTGTGCGGCGGGAATATGACGGCCTGACGGAGCTGTCCTTCGCGGTGCTGGTGCTGCTGTTTCTCAATCCCTTCGGGGTGCAGGGGGCGGGCTTTCAGCTTTCGGTGCTCAGCGTACTGGGAATCCTGCTGTTCAAAAACGCTCTGTCCCGCCGGTTTCGGCAGCGCTTTCCGGGGCTTTACGCAAACAGGCTCTTGCGCTGGATTCCGGAATCTCTGAGCGTGACCCTCAGCGCCATGAGCCTGTCCACCCCGGCGGCGGTGTACTACTTTGGTGTGCTGAGTCTGGTGTCGCCCATTGCGAACCTGCTGTGCCTGCCGCTGGTGTCCGTCTGTTTTTACGGCCTGGGGCTGACCTGCGGATTGGGCAGCCTGTATCCTCCTGCCGGGGTACTGCTTGGGCATCTGGCGGCCCTGCCCATCCGGCTGATTCTCTGGCTTGCCAGGGCCCTCAGCCGACTGCCCCTGGCGGCGCTGTATACGGCAAGCATTTTTACGGTGCCCTTCCTGGTATTTCTCTATATCCTGATTCTGGCACGGCTGCTGACAAAGCGGGGAAAGACGGGTCTGTATCTTGCCGCTGCCCGGGCAGGGCTTTCTGTGTGCACGGTGCTGTCTTCTCTGGGACCCCGGCTGGATGAATGCCGCCTGACGGTGCTGGATGTGGGCCAGGGCCAGTGCCTGCTGCTTCAAAGCAAGGGCCGGACTCTGGTTGTGGACTGCGGCGGCCGGTCGGAGGAGGGCGCTGCCGATGCCGCGGCGGAAATGCTGCTGAGCCAGAACATCTCCGGAGTTCAGGCCCTGGCCCTGACCCACTATGACAGGGACCACAGCGGCGGTGTCCGGAACCTGCTTACCCGGGTGAATGCCGGGAGCCTGATTCTCCCCGGGGCGCCGGGGGCGTTGATCCCGGAAGCCTCCGCCCGGCCTGTGACCATCCTTTCGGAGCCCGCTTCCATGGCCCTGGGGGCGGGAACGGTTTGGTTTTATCCCTACTATGGGGCCAATTCCGCCCATGAAAACAGCATGGCAATCTTGTTTGAAACGGAAAACTGTGTTATACTGATTACCGGCGACTGGGATGCCGCGGGGGAACGGGCGCTGCTGGAACATGTCCGGATCCCCCATGCGGACATTCTGGTGGTGGGGCACCACGGCTCGAAGAATGCTGCAAGTCCGGAGCTTCTGGAGGCGGTGGCGCCCGGGGCGGCGGTGATTTCCGTAGGAGCAAACAATTCCTACGGCCACCCCAGTCCCCAGACCCTGGACCGGCTTCGGGAGGCAGGCTGCGCCGTCTACCGCACCGATCAGCAGGGAACCATCATTTTCAGGAGGTAATACCGTGGCAAAAACCGCCCCAAAAGAGGACGCGCTGAACAAGCTCAAGCTGGAGCTTCGGAATAAGGAGCTGGGACGGCTGTACGTGTTCCACGGAGAGGAGCTGTTCCTGCTGGAGCACTACCTGGGCCAGGTGAAGAAGCTGCTCCTGGACCCCCTGACGGAATCCTTTAACTACCATCGGTTCCATACCGAAAACTTTGACGCAGCTGCCTTTGCCGACGCGGTGGAGGGGCTTCCCATGATGGCGGAGCATACCCTCATTCAGGTGGAGGACATTGACCTGTTCAAGCTGCCGGAAAGCGACCGGGACCGGGTATCCGCCGCCCTTTCCGACATCCCCGATTACTGCACCGTGATTTTTTCCTACACCGCCGGGGCCTGGAAGCCGGACAAGCGGATGAAAAAGCTGTGGGAGGCCATCAGCAGCCAGGGCCGGATCGTGGAATTTCCCAAGCAGGACCAGAGCCATCTGATCGCCTGGATTACCCGGCATTTTGCCGCCCGGGAAAAGAGAATCTCCCCGGAGCTGTGCGCCTACCTCATTGAGATTACCGACGGCACCATGACCTCCCTGATGGGAGAAATCGATAAAATCGCCGCCTTTTCCGGCGCGGATGCCATCTGCAAGGCGGATATTGACGCGGTGACGGAGCCGGTGCTGGACGCGGTTGTGTTCCAGATGACGGATCTGATGAGCGCCGGGCGGTATGACGAGGCCCTTCTGAAGCTGCGCCAATTGCTTAAAATGCAGCAGGAGCCCATTCAGCTTCTGGGTGCCATCGGGGCCCACTTCCGCCGGCTGGGCATCGCCCGGACCCTGCTGGACAATGGCAGGAACAGCGCGGAGCTGCAAAAGCTCTGCGGTCTGCCGGACTACCCGGCCCGGAAAACCATGGAGGCAGCCCGGCGGTTCTCCGCCCCCTTCTGCAAAAAGGCGGCCTGTCTGATCCTGGAAACGGACTACAAGCTGAAAACCTCCTATGACGACAGCCAGCGGCTTCTGGAATTGCTGATTCTGGACCTGTCACGGGAGGCGGCCAATGGTTAGAATTCAGGAGGCCATTCTGGTGGAGGGCCGCTATGACAGCAATACCCTGCGGCAGATTGTGGACGCTCCCATTCTGGAAACCTCCGGCTTTGGCATTTTCAAAGACAAAAAGCAGCTGGCCCTCCTGCGCCGGGTGGCGGAAAAGCGGGGGCTCATCGTCTTCACGGACTCCGATGGGGCGGGCTTTGTGATCCGCAGCCATATCAAAAGCGCCATTCCCGGCAAATACCTGAAGCACGCCTATATCCCCGATATTCCCGGCAAGGAAAAGCGAAAGTCCGCTCCGGGAAAAGAGGGCAAGCTGGGGGTGGAGGGCATGACCGGGGAGGTCATCCTGTCCGCGCTCCGGGCAGCCGGCGCCACCATAGAGGGGGAAGCGGCCCGGGCCGAAAAGTCCATCACCAAGCAGGACTTTATGGAGCTTGGCCTTTCCGGAGGAACGGGCAGCAGCGAAAAACGGCGGCGTCTGCTGAAAAAGCTGGACCTTCCGGAACACATGAGCAGCAACGCCCTGCTGCAGGCAGTGAATTTACTATACTCGAAAGAAGAGCTCCGGACCCTTTTACTGGAGCTTGAAGGAAACGAAAATGGTTGATATATCCGTAAAAAACGTCAATAAATTCTTTGTCATCGGGGAAAACCTGCTGGAGGACCTGTCCTTTGACATTCAGGAAGGGGAGCGGGTGGCCATTCTGGGCCGCAACGGCTGCGGCAAAACCACCCTTTTCAAAATCCTCACCGGCGAAATGGACTATGACGGCGGGGAGGTCTACGTGAACCCCAATAAAAAACTGGGTCTCATCTCTCAGATTCCCCGTTTCCCGGCGGGCTATACCGTGGAGGACGTGCTGCGCTCCGCATTTACGGAGCTGACCTCCGCCAAACGGAAAATGGAGGCCCTGGAGCAGGCCATGGCCCAGGGGGCCACGGCTGAGCAGCTCCGGGAATACGATACCCTGGTAAACCGCTTCCAGTCCGGCGGCGGCTATGATATGGATGTGGATGTGGATAAGATCTGCAACGGCCTGGGCATCACGGCGGCCCAGCGGCCCCAGGAATTTGACAGCCTGTCCGGCGGCGAGAAGACCCGGATCAACCTTGCCCGGCTTCTGCTGGAAAAGACGGATATTCTGCTGCTGGACGAGCCCACCAACCACCTGGATCTGAGCAGTGTGGAGTGGCTGGAGAGCTACATCAAGAGCTTTAAGGGTACGGTACTGATCATCTCCCACGACCGGTACTTCATCGACCAGGTGGCCCAGCGGGTCATCGAAATCACCGACGGCCACGCGGAATTCTACACCGGCAACTATTCCTTCTACATGGAAGAAAAGCAGGCCCGGTTTGATTTGCAGCTGAAGCAGTACGAGCAGGAGCAGGCCAAGCTCAAACAGCTGGGCTATACCGTGGAGCGGATGAAGGGCTGGGGCATCAACAACCGGACCCTCTACCGCCGGGCCATGTCCATTCAGCACCGGATGGAGCGGATTCAGAAAACCCAGCGGCCCAAAACGGAAAAAACCATGAAGGCCTCCTTCGGGGAAAAGGATTTTTCCGGCGACGTGGTGTTCAAAATGAAAAATGTGTCCAAGTCCTATGGGGACCGGGTGCTGTTTTCCGATGTGAACCTCAACGTGGAGGGCGGCGAGCGCATTGCCCTTCTGGGCGACAACGGCACCGGAAAGTCCACCTTTCTCAAGTGCCTGCTGGGGGAGGAGGGCTGCGGCGGCAGGATCCAGTTTGGACCCACCGTCAAGTGGGGCTACCTGCCCCAGATCATCCGCTTTGACCATCCGGAGCGGAGCCTGTACGACACCATGCTCTACGAAAAGAACCTGACCCCCCAAATGGCCCGGGACCGGCTGGGCGCCTTCCTGTTCCAGGGGGAGGATGTGTTCAAAACCGTAGGCACCCTTTCCGGCGGCGAGCAGTCCAGGCTGCGGCTGTGTATGCTGATGGATGAAAAGATTAACCTTCTGATCCTGGACGAGCCCACCAACCACCTGGACATTGCCTCCCGGGAATGGGTGGAGGCCGCCATTGAGGAGTTTGAGGGGGTGCTGCTCTTCGTCTCCCACGACCGGTATTTCATTGAAAAATTCGCGGAGCGGATCTGGCTGCTGGAAAACGGCGCCATCCGGGACTTCCACTGCGGGTATCAGAAATACCGCTCCATTCTGGATCACGAGGCCCTGGCCAGAACCCTGCCGAAACCGGAGCCCAAGGTGAAAAAAGAGCGGCCCCGGACGGGAACCAAGGATGGGGAAAAGCTGGTCCGCCGCCTGGAGCGGGAGATCGAAAAACAGGAGAGCCTGATTTCTGAGCTGGACGGCAAAATCGAAGCCGCCGCAGCGGACTACCAGGAGCTGACCCGGCTGCTGGGGGAGAAGGAGCAGGCGGAGGAAGTGCTTCTGGAGCTTATGGAGCAGTGGGAGCAGGCCCAAAGCTGATTTGCAGCGTAGGGGAAAACCGGATAGAGCATTGACAGTCCCGGTGCGGGGCACTATAATACCTATTGAAATAAAAAGCGCCTATCGCGCGTTTAAGGAGAGAATCAAATGAGTTCCTGTAACGGAAATTGTTCCAGCTGCAGCTCCGACTGCGGCGACCGTAAGGCAGAAAGCCTGCTGGCCCAGCTGAATCCCAGATCCAGCGTCAAAAAGGTCATTGCCGTTGTGTCCGGCAAGGGCGGCGTGGGCAAGTCCACCGTCACCTCCATGCTGGCCGTAGCCATGGCCCGGAAGGGCAAGCGTGTGGGCGTTCTGGACGCGGACATCACCGGCCCCTCCGCCCCCACTGCCTTTGGTGTCAACGAGTGCCAGGGCGCCAACGAAGAGGGCCTGTATCCTGCCCTGTCCAGAACCGGCATCCAGGTGATGTCCATTAACCTGCTGCTGGATAACCCCGGTGATCCCGTGGTGTGGAGGGGTCCCGTTATCGCCGGGGCGGTGAAGCAGTTCTGGACCGACGTGATCTGGGAAGACGTGGATTACCTGTTTGTGGATATGCCTCCCGGAACCGGCGATGTGCCCCTGACCGTGTTCCAGAGCCTGCCGGTAGACGGCATTGTGATCGTCACCAGCCCCCAGGATCTGGTGTCCATGATCGTGACCAAGGCCGTCCGGATGGCTGAGATGATGCACATTCCCGTGCTGGGCTTTGTGGAGAACTATGCCTATCTGGAATGCCCGGACTGCGGCAAGAGAATCCATGTGTTTGGGGAGAGCCACCTGGA
>JAXEMQ010000087.1:0-2606 GCA_034099845.1 Faecousia sp. | reverse complement strand
TCCGCAGAGGGCAGCAGGACAATGCAATCAAGTGCATGAATAACGGTGGAAATACCCCGCTGGGCTACTATGTGGACAAGGCAACGGGGAAACTTGAAATTGACCCCGAAACAGCGCCCTATGTTCAGGAACTGTTTTCGCGCTACGCAGACGGCGAACGGCTCACGGGGTTACAGGCAGAAATGGCACAGCGGGGACTTCGCTCCAAGCGGGGCAATCCCTATTCCATGAGCGTGCTCAGTAATCTGCTGAAAAACCGCAAGTACATCGGGGAATATAAGTACGGTGATGTGATTATCCCGGACGGGATTCCGGCTATCATAGACAAAGAATTATTTGAAAGGGTGCAAACGCGTATGGCTGCAAATAAGAAGGCTCCGGCACGGGCAAAGGCGGAAGAGGAATATCTGCTTACTACAAAACTCTACTGCGGAAAGTGTGGACGGCTGATGGCCGGTGAAAGCGGCAAGGGCTGCAAGGGAGTTGTTTATCATTACTACAAATGCAGCGGGGCAAAGCGGAAACTGGGCTGTAAAAAGAAAGCCATCCGAAAGGACTGGATTGAGGATGTGGTGGTTAAGTTTACGGTTACCCATGTGCTCACCGACACCGCCATTGACCGCATCGCGGATGCCATTGTGGTAATGCAGGAGCAGGAGGACACCATGACCCCGGTGCTGAAACAGCAGCTGCAGCAGTGCGAAACGGAAATCCGCAATGTGATGAAGGCCATCCGGCAGGGTATTATTACGGATACCACCAAGGATTGCCTGGAGGAACTGGAAATCCAGCGGGATTCTCTGAAAGCCAACATTGCCCAGCTTGCGCTGGAGCGGCGCAAGTTTACCAAGGAAGAAATCGTGGACTGGATCAGCCGGTACAAGGACGGCAATATCAACGATCCTGATTATCGCCGGGAAATCATTGATACTTTCGTAAATTCCGTCTATGTGTACGACGACAAATTGCTTCTCACCTATAACTACAGAGACGGCACTCAGACCCTGACCCTGAAGGAAATTGAAGCTGCCCTGAGTTCGGATTTAACCAGTATGTGTCCACCAATAGGAAAAGCACACCCAAGGGGTGTGCTTTTCCTATTGGTATGGTATTAGAGATAGAACTCGAACCCATCTATATGTGACAGTCCGGTGGACTGTCACTCGGCGGCGGCTCGACGATGCCGACTCCATAATTTCATCGAGTCCTATATCGTCCACCATACAGAAAAAATCCGAACTACTTCCCAGTCGGGAACGGGTTCGGATTTCTTCTTGATATCAAAGATATTACATACTGAGTTCATGCCCCCGGTTTTGCCTTGCGCATAACCGGGGGCTTTGTACATTCGACGAAAGATTCCTCCTTCTGTACAATAGCAGTACCAACCAAAAGGAGGACTGCATATGGAAATTCAGTACATTCGCGTTGGAGACTACCATATTCCAGATCTGACACTGCCGGAAGAACCCCGCCCCATCGGCAAGTAGGAACGGCATGAGTTTTTTCTGGCAGATATCCAGTGCGGTTGTTGTCTGGAAAGGTATGGAAAATGCGGGAGTACTGGATGTATTTCCCATTTATCATACTGAAGTCAGAGAGCAAACGATCCGCTCGCCTGCCGTAGGCGAATTGCTCAGATTTCGCCAGTGCTTATTCACTGCATATCGCTTTGGGCAGAGCCTTTCCGGCGGCGTAGTAGACAGCGAACAGAACGAACAGCAGCAGATTGTGGCCGATCATGCACCCCCAAGCGCTGACCAGCCCCATCCCCAGCAGGCGGGTACACAGGAACGTACCGAGAATGCGGACGCCCCACATTCCAGCGATGTTGAACAGAAACGGAATCGTGGTTTTTCCGATTCCCTGCATCAGCCCCTCCAGCACAATGGGCACCCCATAGAAAGGTTCGGAAACCGCCACCATCCGCAATACGGTGACACTCAGCTTCGTCACCTGAGGGTCTTTGGAAAACAGACCCACAAGCTCAGGCGCGAACAGGAAGAGCATTCCGCCGGAAAGCAGCATCAGCCCAACCTCCAGAGGAAGGAAGGTGCTGCCAAGGTTTCTCAGTCTTCTGCCGTCCCGGGCACCGTAGGCGTTGCCCGCCAGCGCTGCCGCGGCAGTCTGCATTCCCCAGCCGGGGATGTAAAACAGGGATTCCACCGTATTGGCAATGGTGTGAGATGCGGCGGATACATCCCCCAACGCATTAATCATGGACGCGAAAGCCACATAGCCCAGGGAGGTACCGAAGCGCTGGAGCATATTGGGAACCGCAACCTTCAGGCAGGGCTTCAGCACCTGGGGATCCGGCGCAAACCGCTGCCCCCGGGGGCAGATCAGCGGATGCCGCCACAGCCGCACCGCCATGGAGATCCCGCCGTAGGTGTATGCGATGGCGCTGGCGGCAGCCGCACCATTGATTCCCCAGCCGGCGCCCCACATGGGGAAGGAAATCCCCATCAGATGGGCTGTTCCGGCGGGGTAGATGAGGAGTGTATTCAGCAGGACGTTCAGGAAGTTTACCTGCAAGCCAACCTTCATGGGCGTTCGGGAGTCACCAACAGCCCGGAGCACCATGCTGAACAGAATGTTCATGGTGC
>JAXEMQ010000082.1:0-15124 GCA_034099845.1 Faecousia sp. | reverse complement strand
CGTCGGCAAGGGCGGGCAGGCCCGTGGCCTTCATCACGGCATTGGCCTTCAGAAAGGAGTTTTCTTCAAAGGTGGTGCCGGTTTCTTCCACATCAATGTCCACCCCCAGGTCGGACTCCAGCACCAGCTCCATGTGGAATTGTCTGGTAATCTGGCTGATTTCCACCAGCTTATGGGGGTTTTTGCTTGCAAGAACAACTTTCATAGAATCACCTCAGATCAGGGCCTCCACAAAGTCCCGGGCCTCAAAGGGCATCAGGTCTTCCGCCTGCTCTCCCACGCCGATGAACTTCACCGGCAGGCCCAGATTGTCCGCTACAGAGATCACAATGCCGCCCTTGGCGGTGCCGTCCAGCTTGGTAATGGCCACGGCCGTTACACCGGCAATCTCCTTGAACTGCTTTGCCTGGATAAGCCCGTTCTGGCCGGTGGTGCCGTCCAGCACCAGCAGCACCTCTCTGGCGGCACCGGGCAGCTCCCGCTCCACGATGCGGCTGATTTTGCTCAGCTCGTTCATCAGATTCTGCTTGTTGTGCAGCCGTCCGGCGGTGTCGATGAGAATCACGTCCGCGTCTCTCGTTCTGGCGGCCTGGATGCCGTCATACACAACGGAGGCAGGATCCGCCCCCTCGTGCTGGCGCACAATGTCGGCGCCGCTCCGCTGGGCCCAGATTTCCAGCTGATCCGCCGCGGCGGCCCGGAAGGTGTCCCCCGCCACCAGCATCACCTTTTTCCCCGCGTCCACCTGCTGTTTGGCGATCTTGCCGATGGTGGTGGTCTTGCCCACGCCGTTGACACCGATCACCAGCACCACGCTGGGATGGGTGGAAAGGTCCAGCCGGGAATCCCCCACACTGACCATATCCGCCAGAATGTCCTTCAGGGCATCCTTGGCCTGGTCCGCCCGGGTGATATGCTGCTCCCGGATCACCCTGCGCAGCCGGTCCGTTGCCTTGGTGGCGGTTTCCATACCCAGGTCCGCCAGGATCAGGCTCTCTTCCAGGTTATCGTAAAAATCGTCGTCAATCTCCGTATCGCCGGAGAAAAGATCGTTCCAGGTATCACTGAGGGCATCCCTGGTCTTGGTCAGCCCGGCTTTGATTTTATCAAAAAATCCCATGTTGTTCTCCTTTTTTCTTATGCTCCTGTTCTCTCGTGCTGCAAATTGGAATTTATCGGATTGACAATTGACAATTGACAGTTGACAATTGTGGTATCCCTTCGGGATAAATTAGATTCCATAGTGCAAAATTGTTTCGCTTTTTGATATATTTACGTATTATATCCTTATTTTTTAATCATCCCCGCAGGGGATTCCTTCATTGTCAATTGTCCATTGTCAATTGTAATAAATTCCTATTTCTTTACCGCTTCCGTACATCCCGATCCACAAGCCTTTACTCCCCGATTCCCAGGTATTCTTCCATCTGGTTCAGGTCCAGGCGCAGCAGCTTGGAAATGCCCTGCTCCTGCATGGTCACGCCGTAGAGCACATCGGCTGCCTCCATGGTGCCTCTTCTGTGGGTGATGACAATAAACTGGGTCTTCTTCAGATTGCGCAGATAGCCCGCAAACCGGTCCACGTTCCGGTCGTCCAGGGCGGCGTCAATCTCGTCCAGCAGGCAGAAGGGCGTGGGACGCACCTTCAGAATGGCGAAATACAGGGCCGTGGCCACAAAGGCCTTTTCACCGCCGGACAGCAGGGTGATGGTTTTCACCTGCTTTCCGGGGGGCTGGACCCGGATCTCAATGCCGCAGGTCAGGGGATTTTCCGGATCCTCCAGAATCAGCTGACCCTTGCCGCCGCCGAACATCTCCTCAAACACCTGGCCGAAATAGTGATCAATCCTCGCAAACTGCTCCACAAAGATAGAAGTCATTTCCCGGGTAATGTCCCGGATGATACTCTCCAGCTCCCGCTTGGAGGTGAGCACATCGTCCCGCTGGCCCGCAAGGTAGCTGTAGCGCTCGTTGACCCGCTCATACTCGTCGATGGCCCCCAGGTTGGGGGTGCCCAGGGCGGCAATCTTCCGCTTGAGCTCCCCGATGCGCCGGTTGCCCGCGGTAGCATTCTCAATCTCGCCCCGGTGCTCTCCGGCGGTGCCGGGAGTCAGGCCGTAGGAATCCCACAGCTTGTCGATGATCTGCTTTTCCTCCATGGAGGTAGTAACCTTCTTCTGCTCCAGCAGGGCGCAGGCACGCTCCATATTGAGAATGTCCTTGTTCTTCTCCTGGGCATCGTGCTCTGCCCTGGTCTTGGCCGCCTCCGTATCCGCCCGGTCCTTCAGCAGCTCCCGGTAAGCGGTTTCCATGGTTTCGGCTTCCGCGTCATTTTCCTTCTGCCGCTGCTCCAGAGCAGCGATTTCCCCGGAAAGACGCCTGTTTTCCTGGCGGATGGCATCCATCAGCGCCTGCTTCTTCTCCCGGTCGCCTTCCATGGCGGAACGCAGATTCTTCAGGTCCTCCATATGGGACTGGGCGGTGCCGGCTTCCGCGGAAAGGGCCGCCTCCTTGGTCCGCAGCTCGGTCATGTGGCCGGTAATGGCATCCGTTGCCTGGGCCGCCTCGGACTGGGTTCCCTCCAGTCCCGCCAGAGACTGCCGGGCGCCGAGGAGCTCTTTTTCGTATACCTGAATCTTTGCCTTCTGAGCCGCCAGGCGCTCGGCATCCGCCCGGTCCCGGGTATGAAGGGCATCCCGTTCCCGGCGGGCAGAACCCTCTGCCTCCCGGATGGCGTTGTACAGCACCTCAAACTGCTTTTCCTGCCCCTGGAGCCGGAGCACCTGATCCTCCGCCTCCCGGAGCTGATCCCGGGCAGCGGACAGCTGAAACTCCACCTGGTCAAAAAGCCGCTGGTATTCCTGAAGCCGGGCTTCCTCCTCGGTCTTCTGACGCTGAAGCTCCGCTTCCTCCTTTGTCAGCTTTTCCAGCTCGTTGGCACGGGACAAAAGCCCCGCGTCCCTGTTTACGGAACCGCCGGTCATGGAACCGCCGGCATTCATCACCTGGCCGTCCAGGGTTACAATGCGGAACCGGTTCCGATATTCCTTTGCCATGGCGATGGCCGCGTCCAGATCCTCGGCAATCACCGTCCGGCCCAGCAGATTCAGCACAACATTCCGGTATTTGGGGTCGCTCTTCACCAGATCGGAGGCAACCCCCACAAAGCCCCGGCTCTTTTCCACGCCGGGCTCCTGCAGCTCTTTGCCCCGGATGGCAGTCAGCGGCAGGAAGGTGGCCCGTCCGCCGCCGGTGCGCTTCAGGTAGGAAATGGCGGCCTTGCCGTCGGCCTCCGTTTCCACCACACTCTGCTGCATGGCGGCGCCCAAAGCGATTTCAATGGCCACCGCGTAAGCATTGTCCGTGCGGATCAGCCGGGAAACGGGGCCGTGAACGTTCCGCAGGGTGCCCCTTTGGGCCTCCTGCATGACCATACGCACAGACTTTGTATAGCTTTCGTAATCCCGCTCCATGGCCCGGAACACCCGGACCTTGGCGGAAACGCCGTCCAGCCGGGCAACGAGCTCCCGCAGGCTTTCCGCGGAAGCGTCTCTGGTTTTCCGGCGGTTTTCCTGCCGGAGGGAGAAGCCCGCGATGACGTTGTTGGAGGCGGTTACCTGCTCCTTTGCCTTTTCCAGCTCCCGGCGGCAGTCTTCCAGATTCTTTCCGGCCTGGTCCAGCCGGTCCGCTCCGGCGGACAGATCCCCGTCCAGCTCCGCCAGACGGGTCCGGGCTGTCTGGCGGTTTTCCTCAATGGCCCGGACCTCCGCCTCGCAGCCGGCAATATCCGCGGTCAGGGCGGATTCCCGGGCCCGCAGCTCCAAAAACTGCCGGTTCAGGCCCTGGGCGGAGGCGGTCATTTCGCTGAGCTTCTGCTGGGAGGCCTGAATGGCCTGGCGAATATCCAGAAGGTCCCGGTCAATCTGCTCCACCCGCCGGGCCGTCTGGTCGATCTGGCTCTCAATACCGCCGGACCGATCCTCCTGGCCCCGGATTTCCTCCTCAATGCGGGCAATATTCTGATTGTTGTTGTCCACGTTGCCCCGGAGTACGGCCATCTGGCCCTCCAGCTGCTGGTGGGTGCTCTGGAACATGGTGGTTTTCATCCGGACGGATTCCAGATGGCCGTCCTTTGCCCGGAGGGTTTCCCCCATTTCCTCCGCCTGGCGGTAGAGCCCTTCCAGATCATCGTGGGCCTGCTGCAGCACAAAGGACGCGGAAGCATAGTCCTCCTCCGCCTTTTTGGCAGCGGCGGAGAGCTTGTCCAGGGTATCCAGCCAGGCGGCTACCTCCACCCCCTGAAGCTCTTCCTTCAGCTCCAGGTATTTCTTCGCCTTTTCGGACTGGGCCTTCAGGGGCTCCAGCTGCAGCTCCAGCTCGGATACCTTATCCCCGATCCGCAGCAGATTGTCCTCCGTCCGCTCCAGCTGGCGCTCGGTCTCCTCTTTCCGGTGGCGGTATTTGGAGATACCGGCAGCCTCCTCAAAGATCTCCCGGCGGTCACCGCTTTTCAGGGAGAGAATCTCGTCAATGCGGCCCTGGCCAATGTTGGAATAGCCCTCCCGGCCCAGGCCCGTGTCCATCAGCAGCTCGTGAATGTCCCGAAGGCGGGCGGACTGACGGTTGATATAGTATTCCCCATCGCCGGAGCGATAATAGCGGCGGGTCACCACCACCTCATCGGCATCATAGGCAAGGGCCCTGTCCCGGTTGTCCAGGGTCAGGGTCGCCTCCGCGAAGCCCAGCTGGGGGCGCTTGGCGGTGCCGCCGAAGATCACATCCTCCATTTTCGCGCCCCGGAGGGTCTTGGTGCTCTGTTCGCCCATTACCCACAGAATGGCATCGGAAATATTGGATTTTCCGGAGCCGTTGGGACCCACAATGGCCGTAATATCGTCGCCAAAGCGGATCACCGTCTTATCCGGGAAGGACTTAAAGCCCTGCAATTCCAGTGATTTTAAGTACACAGCATAACCTCATTGATCAATTACTATAAAGAATCAAGTTATTATACCCCGTTTCCCTTTTGAATGCAACGATTTTTTCACCCCTGCCCCGGTTTTTCGGAAACTTTGGAGCAGTTCCCGCCGGGAAACCGGACCCCAGGCCGGATCCTTTGTGAGATTTGCCGGTTTTCCGGAGTTTTCCGGTACAGCGCCTCCGGGATCCGCCGGAAAAGCCGGGCAGCCGGGCCCTCCCCGAAGCTTGCGCGGGGGATCAAACTTTTTCTTGCTGTCGGGCCTTTTCTGTGGTATACTAAGGTGTGTATTTATGTAAAAACCGGCAGAGAGAGGGAACTGATTTGTATCGGAAATTTGGAAAACGTGCTTTGGATATTCTTTTGTCCTTTTGCGGAATCATTATACTTTCTCCCCTGTATCTTCTCATCGCCCTTGCAATCAAAATAGACGATCCCGGTCCCGCCTTCTTTTTCCAGAAGCGGGTGGGGCTGCACAAGACCCATTTCCGGATCATGAAATTCCGGACCATGAAAATGTCCAGCCCCCACGATGTGCCCACCCATCTGCTGGAGAATCCCGAGCAGCATATCACCCGGGTGGGCCGGATCCTGCGGAAGACCTCTCTGGATGAGCTGCCCCAGATCTTCCAGATCCTCACCGGGAAAATGTCCGTCATCGGCCCCCGGCCCGCCCTGTGGAATCAGTATGACCTGATCGCCCTCCGGGATCAGGTGGGTGCCAACGATGTGCGCCCGGGCCTTACCGGCTGGGCCCAGATCAACGGCAGGGACGAGATCCCCCTGGAGCGCAAAGCCGCTCTGGACGGAGAATATGTACAAAAAATGAGCTTTCTGTTTGACTGCAAGTGCTTTTTCGGAACCATCACCGCCGTTCTGAGCCGCAAGGGCGTGGTAGAGGGCGGCACCGGCTCCGGGGACAAGGAGCGCGAATGAAAAAGATTCTGATTACCGGCCGGGGCAGCTACCTGGGCAATTCCCTGAAAGCGTACCTGGAAGCCTTCGGGAATCACTACCGGGTGGACTGCGTCAGTCTGCGTTCCGGGGATTGGATGGAACAATCCTTCCGGGGCTATGACGCGGTTTATCACACCGCCGCCATCGTCCACCAGACCCGGTCCAAGACCGATCCCGGGGAGCTGGCCCGTTACCGGGCGGTAAACCGCGACCTGGCCGTCGCGGCCGCGAAAAAGGCCAAGGCAGACGGGGTCCGGCAGTTTGTTTTTCTGTCCACCATGGCCGTCTACGGCCTTACCGCCGCTTTCGGCGAAACCGTAACCATTACCGCCCAGACCCCCACAGTCCCCACAGACAATTATGGACTCAGCAAGCTGGAGGCGGAACAGGCCCTTCTTGCTCTGGAAGGGCCCGATTTCCGGGTGGCCATTCTCCGGCCCCCCATGATCTACGGAAAAGACTGCACGGGAAACTTCCGCAGTCTTGTTTCCTTTGCCCGGAGGCTTCCCTTCTTCCCCAAGGTTCCCAATCAGCGGTCCATGCTGTATGTGGGCAGTCTCAACCGGCTGGTACAGCAAATCATCGACCGGGAGGACAGGGGCATCTTCTGCCCTCAGGATCCGGAGTATGTGAACACAAGCGCCATGGTTCAGGCCATTGCCGCCGCCCAGGGAAAGCATCTGGTGCTGGTTCCCGGGTTTTCCTGGGCGTTTCACCTGCTGCGGCACCTGACCGGTGCTGTGGACAAAGCCTTCGGAAGCCTTGTCTATGACAAATCCCTCAGTGAATTGGAAGAGGATTACCGCATTGCCTCCTTCCCGGACAGCGTAAATATGTCCCTGTAAAAGCCTACACCTTCCCAATCCGCAAGTGAAAGGAGCGACGCCCCTTGCAGGAGAAAAAGGACATTGTTTTTCTGTGTCAGTTCTTTCATCCCGAATATATCTCCTCCGCCCAGCTTCCCTTTGACACCGCCAAAGCCCTGGCTGCCGCCGGTTATCGTGTAGACGCTGTCTGCGGCTATCCCAGAGAATACTACAAGGGCGGCCCTGTTCCCATGACGGAAACGGTTGCGGGGGTTACCATCCACAGGCTCAACTATCTGCAGCCGGACCGAAGCAAAAAGCTGGGCCGGCTCATCAACTATTTTTCCTTTACCCTGGCAGCTCTGGCCCACCTGGGAACGCTTAAAAACTACCGCACGGTGGTGGTGTATTCCAACCCGCCCATTCTGCCCTGGGTGGCGGCCCTGGCCAAAAAGCGCTATGGCTGCAAGCTGGTTTTCGTCTCCTATGACCTGTACCCGGAGCTGGCCCTGCGCACCGGCGCCCTGGGCCCCGGGAGCATCATCTGCCGGGCCATGGGCTGCATCAACAGAGCCGTTTATCCCCGGGCCGACCGGGTGGTGGCCCTTTCCCGGGAAATGCAGGACTTTATCCGGGAAAACCGGCCGGTTCCCAAAGAACGGGTCTGCGTCATCCCCAACTGGTATCCCGATCACGGCGCCCCCCGCCGGGACCTGACCGGCAACCGGTTTGCCCCCGAACTGAAGGACAAATTCGTGGTGTCCTATTTCGGCAACATGGGCACCATTCAGGACATGGACACCATTCTGGACACGGTCCGACAAATGCGGAATGACCGGGATGTGTTCTTCCTCTTTGCCGGTCACGGCAATAAGGAAGCCCTGCTGAAGCAGGCCATCCGGGAAGAGCATTTGGAAAACGCCCGGGTACTGGACTACCTCCACGGTAAGGACTATCAGGATGCCCTGCAGATCAGCAGCGCGGCCCTCATCTCCCTGAATCCGGGCACCACCGGGCTGTGCGTTCCCAGCAAGACCTACAGCTACATGATGGAGGGCATTCCCCTGATTGCCATCATGGACGAATGCGACATCGTAAACGACATCCGGCAGGGGGCCGGTGTTCACCTGCGTAACGGGGAATCCGCCCGGCTGGCTCAGCTGATCCGTTCCCTTCAGGCCCAGCCGGAAACCGTTTCCGCCATGCGGGAAACCTGCCGGAAGCTGTATCTGGAGCATTATACCCCGGAAATCTGCACGGAAAAGTATGTAAGCCTCTTCCGCTCCCTGCTGGGAGACCCCGAAAAGGAGCCCAAGGCATGAAATATCTCTTCATCAACGTGGTGGCCGGGGTGGGCAGCACCGGAAAAATCATCGCGGAGGCCGCCCGGGAGCTGGAAGCCGCCGGGCATACCTGCCGCATCGCCTACGGCCGGGCCCAGGGGGACTGCCGGGGCATCCAAACCATGGCCATCGGCACTCCGATGGACTATAAGCTCCACGCAGTCCGGCACCGGATCTTCGGCACCGGCGGCTTTGGTTCCGCCGGGGCTACCCGGGCCTTTCTGGAAGAGGTCCGGGCCTTTGATCCCGATGTGATCTGGCTGCACAACCTCCATGGGTATTATCTCCATGTGGGGCTGCTGTTTGACTATCTGCGCACCTGCGGCAAGCAGATCCGCTGGACCCTTCACGACTGCTGGGCGTTCACCGGCAACTGCCCCTATTTCAGCTTCGTGGGCTGTGACCGCTGGAAATCCGGCTGCGGCAGCTGCCCCCAGAAGGGGCTCTACCCAAAAGCCATGCTGGATGCCACCGCCCGGAACTACCAAAGGAAAAAGGCGCTCTTTACCGGCATCCCCAACCTCACTCTTGAGGTTCCCTCCCGGTGGCTGGCCGATTTGGTAAAGGAAAGCTTTCTGAAAGACTATCCCCTTACCGTGGTGCCCAACAAAGCAGACCCTGCCGTTTTCCACCCCACCCCCAGCGATCTTCGGAAGCAGTGGGGCCTGGAGGACAAATTTGTACTCCTCAGCGCCGCCAATGTCTGGGAACCCAGAAAGGGCCTGATTGATCTCGTCGCCCTCAGCGCTCTGCTGCCTGCGGACTGCAAGCTCGTTCTGGTGGGCATGGACCAGGCCCAGGCCAAAACCCTGCCCGGGTCCATCCTGGCCCTGCCCCGGACCGCAAACCAGCAGGAGCTGGCAAAGTGCTACACCGCGGCGGATGTGTATCTGTGTCCCAGCCGGGAGGAAACCTTCGGCATGACGGTGTTGGAGGCTGCCTGCTGCGGCACCACCCCCGTTGTCTACAGGGGCACCGCCTGCCAGGAGGTAGCCCAGGCCCATGGCGGTATTGCCGTGGAGCCGGGGGCGCAGCACCTGCTGGAGGCCGTCATCCGGCTCAAACAGAAGAAGGAGGCCCAATGATTACACGATACCCCTTCCCCCGGCGGAAGCTCGTCGGGGCGCTGTTTACCCTTTATCTCTTTTTGCTCATGTACCTGTCCCGGGACAGTCAGGCAGGGCTGTACCTTCTGGGCTTTTACCGCGCCCAGTTCCTTTCCATGGGTGTGACGGCCCTGGCTGCCCTGGCGCTGCTCTTTTACAACCGGAAGCGCATCCCGGAGCTTCTGACCGATGGCCGGATTGTTCTGGCCATCCTCTTCAGCCTGACCCTCCTCATCCCCATGGCCCTGAAGCGGGACTGGCAGATGATGTATTTCAGCATGGTTTACTGCGTGCTTGCCGCCGTGCTCATCTCCTTCTTTGCCGCTCCGGAGGAAACGGCCAGGCAGTATGTGGTGCTCATGTGCCTTTTGAGCGGCTTTTCCCTGCTTTGCAGCTATCTTCTGCGGATCCCGGCGGACCGGGGCATTCTGGTGCCCCCCACCTTCCGCAACAGCTTTGACGCCCAATTCTATAACTACATCTTCTCCTTCGTATCCGTCAGCTTTGCCAAATCCCGGAATTTCGGAATCTTCCGGGAGCCGGGTGTCCATCAGTTCTTCCTGTTCCTGGCCCTGTATCTGAACAACTATCAGGTTTCCTGGAAGTCGGAGAGAACCATGTGGGCCGTCAACGCCCTGCTGACGGTTACCATGCTCTCCACCTTCGCCACCGGTGGTGTGGCGGTGACGGTTCTGTTTCTGCTGGCTGTCTACTTTGACAAAGGGGTTTACAAAACCCGGGCCGGAAGAATCCTGACCGCCGCAGTGCTGGTGTGCTCCGGGGCGCTGGCCGTCTATCTGATTGCCGCGAAGCCGGCCCTCTATACCCAGCTGCGGCTGATGGGAGAAAAGATTTTTTCCTCCAACCCCTCTCTGGACGACCGGGTGGAATCCATCACCTTCAACCTGAGCGTTCTGCACTGGACCCCTTTCCGGGGCCGGGACATCGACTACATTCTGCACACCGTCACCCACAACACCAGCTCCTCTACCATTCTCTTTGCGGTACAGGGCCTGTTCTTCGGCTGGGTGAATCTGCTGGGCTGGATCACCCTGGTCTTCCGGGGCAAAGGATGCCTGCTGACCAAGCTCATAAGCGTGGCCGCTCTGGCCGCCACCTTCAACACCGAAAATCTGATCACCAATCCCTATCTGTGGCTGTTTCCCATTCTTGTGCTCACCGAGGAGCTGCTGCCCCTGCTGAGCCGGAAAAAAGCCCGCTGACCGGAGGCAAGCATGCACATCGTCTACGCCGTTACCACCTGCTCCGAAAGCGCCTACCGGGCTCTCTTTTCCCGGTGCGCCCAGAAGCCGGCCTTTCAATCCCAGAAATACCACCGGCTCCTGATTGAAGGGCTTGCCAAAAACGCCCGGGTGGAGGTGGTGGCCACTCTGCCGGTGAACCGGCAGAATTGCAGCAAAGCCCATCTGCGCCTGCCCCCGGAAAGGGAAGGCGGCGCTGCGTACCATTACGTTGCCGCCAGCCGAAACCCGGTTTTCAAGCTGCTTCTGGGAGCCATCGGCACCTTCCGACAGGTTTCCCGTCTGGCAAAAAGGGACAGCGTTGTGTTTGTGGACTGCCTCAACTGCACCACCGCCTTTTTTGCCCAGCTGGCGGCCCGAGTCAAAGGCTGCCGGTGCGTGGGCATCATTACCGACCTTCCCGATATGCTGGGCTACAACAGGCTCTACCGGCATCTGACCAACCGGGTCATTGACCGCTGCACGGACTATGTGTTCCTGACGGAGCGGATGAACAACCGCCTGAACCCCCAGGGAAAGCCCTATATCGTGCTGGAAGGCCACGCGGATATTGCCATGGCGGACAAAATCCCCAGCCTTTCCCGAAAGGAATCTCCCCGGGTCTGCCTGTATGCCGGGTCCGTCTGCGCTCTCTACGGTCTTCCCGAGCTGGTGGAGGGCTTCCGGAAAGCGGAAATACCCAACACCAGGCTGGTGATTTACGGCCCCGGCGACTATGTGGAGGAGCTGAAGGCGATCTGCGCCGAAGACCCCCGGGTGGAATACGGCGGCATGCTGCTTTCCGGTCAGGTGGTGGAAAAGGAAATGAATGCCACCCTGCTGGTAAACCCCCGGCCCACCGATGAAGAATATGTGAAATACTCCTTCCCCTCCAAAACCATGGAGTATATGGCCTCCGGCACCCCGGTGCTGACCACCCGTCTGCCGGGTATGCCTGCAGAATACTACCCCTATGTGGAATTTATTGACGAGGAAACCCCGGAGGGCATCGCCCGGGCCCTGAAGCGGGTGCTGAGCCGGTCGGAGGGGGAGCTGTTCTCCCGGGGCATGGATGCCCGGGCCTTTATTCTGAAAACCCGAAACAATCTGGTCCAGGCCGAAAAGATTCTGGATATGCTGGAAAAAACGAAAAGGAGCTGAAACCATGCGCCTGCTTTGGCTGTGTAACGTAATCCCCGGCGCCATCCGTCAGGCGATGGGGAATCCGGGCGGCAGCGGACTGTGGATGGACCATGTTCTGTCCGGCCTGCGCCGGGATCCCGGCCCGGAAATCCGCATTCTCTGCCGGGGCGATACAGCGTCCTCCGGCTCCGTTGACGAAAGGCTTTCCTACGTTGTGTTTGAGGAGCCCGTGCCCTATACCTATTACACCGGCCTGGAAGATCTGTTTTCCCGGCAGCTGTGGGATTTTCAGCCCGATGCGGTCCACATTTGGGGCACCGAGTACGGCCATACCCTGGCCATGATGAACGCCTGCCGGGACGCGGGGCTCCTGAAGAAAACCTGTATCAGCATCCAGGGCCTGTGCGGTGTCTATGCCCGGCACTACGCTGAGGGTGTGCCCTACGGCGTCCAGCGCCGCCACAGCTTCCGGGACCTGGTTCGCCGGGACAACATCCTGGATCAGCAGCGCAAATATGCCCTCCGGGGCGAGCTGGAAGCCCGGGCCCTTTCCCTGGCCCGTCACGTTCTGGGCCGCACCCACTGGGACAGGGCCTGCATGGAGCTCCTGGCCCCCCAGGCAGAATACCACCTGTGCCGGGAAACCCTGCGGGAGCCCTTCTACGAAGGGCGGTGGCGGTATGAAGCCTGTGTCCGCCACCGGATCTTTGCCCCCAGTCTGGAGGTCCCCCTGAAGGGCTACCACTATCTGCTGGAAGCCTTCTGCCAGGTGCTGAAAACCTACCCGGATGCCACCCTGGCCGTTCCCGGAAAGAGCTTTCTGGAGCTGAGCGGAAAGGAAGCCTGCCTTCAGCAGACCTACCACGCCTATCTTGCCCGGTTTGCAAAGGAGCACGGTCTTCAGAACAAGCTGCTTTTCCTGGGCCATCTGAGCCCGGAAGAAATGAAGCAGGCTTACTTAAGCTGCAATGTGTTTGTGCTTCCCTCCACCATTGAGAATTCCCCCAACTCTCTGGGAGAAGCCATGCTTTTGGGGGTTCCCTGTGTGGCCTCCGATGTGGGCGGCGTAACCAGTATGCTGGAACACGAAAAAGAGGGGCTTGTCTACCAGTCCTCCGCTCCCTATGTGCTGGCCCACCACATTGCCCGCCTGTTTGATCTCAAGGCGGATGCCGCCGGTTTTGGCGCCGCCGCCTCTGCCCGGGCCCGGATCACCCACGACCCGGAGGAAAACCGGAAGGCCCTCCTCGGCATCTATGAGACCCTGTCTCAGGAGGAAAAAGAATGATTTCTGTGATCATCCCCGTATACAATGTATCCTCCTTCCTGCCCCGGTGTCTGGACTCCGTACTGCGGCAGGAACACATTCTGGAAATCATTCTGGTGGACGACGGCTCTACCGATGATTCCGGCAGCCTTTGCGACCGCTACGCGGCAAAGGACAGCCGCGTCACCGTAATCCACAAGGAAAACGGGGGGCTCAGCAGCGCCAGAAACGCGGGGCTGGACGTGGCCCGGGGCAAGTACGTTGCCTTTGTGGACAGCGATGACTTTCTGGAAGAAGACTGCTACCGGCTTCTTCTTTCCGCCGCGAAAGCCCACAACGCCCCCCTGGTCTGTGCCGGACGCTTCGATCTGGACGGCGGAACGGGAGAAAGAAAACCAGGCCTGTGCCCGGAAAGGGACGAGGTCATCGACGGAAAAGAGCTGGCAAAACGCATCTTTACCTGGGACCATGTGGACTCCGCCGCCTGGGACAAGCTGTATGCGCGCAGGCTGTTTGAGGACATCCGCTATCCCGAGGGGATGATCTGTGAGGACGTGCCTGTCACCTACCGTCTGGCTCTCCGGGCCGGCCGGGCTGCCATGGTCCCAAAGCCCCTGTACAACTACTATCACCGCCCCGGCTCCATCACCACCGCCGCGGTTTCCGAAAAGAGCTTTCATTTCAGCCGCCACGCGGAAATCGTCTGCCGGGACATCGCCCAGACCTGCCCGGAGCTTCTGCCCCAGGCAAGGAGCCTGTTTGTCTGGTCCCTTGCCCATCCCATGATGCTCTGCCAGCAGGCAGGTGTCACCAGTGCCCTGAAGGAGCCCTACCGCCGGTGCCGCAGGCTCCTGGGCAGACAGGTCCCCTTCTTCCTGGGCAGTTCCCTGATCTCCAAAAAGCAAAAGCTGCAGTATCTGCTGCTGGTTCTGGGGCTCTTTGGCCCTGTTTGGCGGCTGCACTGCCTGACAGATAGGAACAAGCAATGAAACAACGAAACCGCGTTACCTTCTTTAACATCCTCAGCACCTGCCTGCTCTATGGCATTTCCATTTTCACCGCCCCCCTCTTTTCCCGGCTGCTGGGCACCGGGGGGTATGGAAATCTGGCAAACTACAATGTATGGGTCAGCGTGCTGGCCATTGCCGCCACCCTGCAAACCCAGGGCACCCTGGTAAACGCCAGGGTGGAATATCCGGAGGAGGAGCAGATCAAATACCAGTCCAGTGTGATGAGCCTGTCTTTTCTGGTTTTTCTTGTGGTCTGCCTGGTGGTGGCCCTCTTCCTGGACCCCATCAGCAAGGGGCTGCATTTCTCCCGGTTTTTCATCGCCCTGGTTTTGTTCCAGGCCATCGGCACCTACGGCGTCAACTTTATGAACACCAAGCTGACCTACGAGCTGAAGGCCGGACGGAACATGGTGCTCTCCGTATTCACGGCGCTGAGCACCCTGGCCCTTTCCCTGATATTCGTACTGGCCCTGCCCAGGGAAATCAACTACTACGGTCGGATCATCGCCATTGCGGCGGTCTATGGCATTCTGGGGCTGAGCCTGTGCGGCTATATCTTCTTCAAGGGCAGAACCTTCTTCTGCGCCAAATACTGGCGGTTCTGCATTCCCCTGGCCATTCCCTATGTGTTCTACAACCTGGCGGACCTTCTGCTGGGCCACAGCGATGTGGTCATGCTGCGGCAGCTCTCCGGGGATACCGTCAGCGGCATCTACTCCATGGCTTTCCAGTTCGGCACCATCCTGTTTACCATTTTCGGTGCCCTGAACAACACCTGGGTTCCCTTCTACTTTGAGGACACCAGGCATGGCCGCCAGGACGCGGTGATGAACCAGTCCCGGAATTTCCTGGAGGTTTACACCGTGCTCTCCACCGGGTTTATCCTGCTGGGCACGGAGGTGTACCATCTGTTTGCCAGACAGGATTTCTGGGGCTCCACCCGGCTGATCCCCCTGTTTATCGCCAGCCACTACCTGAATTTCCTGTGCACCTTCCCCATTAACTACGAATACTACCACAAGAAGGTTCAGATGGTTGCCTTTGCCACCATCTCCTCCTCCCTCATAAACATCGGCCTTAACTACCTGTTGATCTTGCGAATCGGTATGCCCGGCGCGGCGCTGGCCACTGTGGTCAGCCACAGCATCCAGTTTGCCATCCACTATGTATACACCCGATACATTCTGGGAAAAGACCGCTACCCCTTCGGCATTTCCCTGTGGGGGCCCTACTGCGCCTGCTTTGTAGGCGTCATGGTTCTGGTTTACCTGAC